>JAFQBZ010000199.1 GCA_017399515.1 Clostridia bacterium
CGGCTCATTGCAAGATACATTCCAACTTCACTGCATTCACCATTGAAGTTCATGCGAAGTCCTTCTTTGATTGATTCAGGAGCATCTTTTGCAACCCCTAAAATGTGTTCAGAAGCCCAACTCATTTCTGTTTCATTAACCTCTTTAAGTGCTGCTCCACAAAGTGGACATTTGTCTGGTGGATTTTCCCCTTCATAAACATATCCACACACAGGACATACATATTTCTTTTTCATATTATTTTCTCCTTTTGAAATAATTTCTTCTTTTTTTGATTCTAAATTTACGCTTTCTGTTTTGTTTGAACTTTCTTGTAACACAAAATAAGAAGCATCATGTTTGCAGAGTGGACAGATGTAATCTGCTGGAAGTTCATCGCCTTCGTAAACATATCCGCAAACTGAACATACATATATTTTTTTGTTTGAACTTTGTGGCTTTGGCTTAATGTTATTTTGATAATAAGCATAAGTCATTGATGGCTTATTGGTTAAAACCACATCAGCAACCACATCAGCAACAAACTGAATGTGAGAACCTAAATCAATTTCTTGCACCACTTCACACGAAAGATATGAATTGGTGAATTTTGTGATGTAAGTAATTCCATTTTCAGCAAGTTCATAGCCTTTAAAATCTTTAAACTTATCAGTGTTATATCCACTTGCAAAACCAAAATGTTTGATAATTTCAAAATCAGCAGTTTCATCTAAAATTGAAACATTAAATTTCTTTGTTTCTTGAATTTGTGCTGTTGTGAAATTTTGCTTGTTAACAGTGATTGTCACTCTGTTTGGGTTTGTTGTGACCTGACAGAGTGTATTTGTTATGCAGCCATTTTGTTTTGAAGAGTTTGCAGTTAAAACATAAACACCATAAGATATATTATATACCGCTTTCATTTACCCCTCCTATGATTTGATGTTATCAAAAAAACAATAATTTTGTCAATATGATTTTATTATATATTTTATGTAAATTTCACAAAAAAAGACGGCTTTTATATGCCGCCTTTTTAATTAGTTTTTCTTTTCTTCAGTCTTTGTTTCAGCCTTAACTTCTGTTTTTGCTTCTTTAGCCTTTTTTGTTTTCTTTTTTGATTTTTTGTGCTTGAAAATTTGTGTAAGGTCAGCAGTTTCTAAGTCAAACTCTTCTTCTTCATTTCTAACTTTTTCAACTCTTGAAGCAAGAGGTTCTTTGTTAAATGGCATAACAACTGTGTCTGTTCTTGTTCTAACTTCAAGTTGATTGTAAGGAATTGAAATATTATTTCTCTTAAATTCGTTGTAAACATTTTCAACTACATAATAATAAACATCCCAATAATCTTCTTTATCAACCCAGCAGTTTGCAAAGAAATCAATGCTGCTTGAGCCTAAAGTTTTAAGTCTGCAGAATGGTGTGTTTTTGTCGTTATCAATAACTTTTCCATTGCTTTTCATAACATCAAGAATAATCTTTTTAACCACTTCAACATCTGTTTCGTAAGCAACTGAGAATGTGAAATCAACACGACGAGTTTTGTTTGCACCAGCATTTTCAACTTCGCCATTCACAATTGAACTGTTTGGAATTGTTACTCTTTTATTGTCAGCAGTGTTGATTGTTGTGAAGAAGAAGTTGATATCAACAACGCCACCACTAACTCCGTTAACTGAAATCCAATCACCTTTTTTGAACATTTTTGTTGCAACAATGATAACACCATTTGCAAGGTTTGCAATGTTGTTTTGAAGAGCCATACCAACAGCCAAGATAAGTGCACTGAGTGCTGTGATAATGCCTGTGATTTCAATACCCATCATGCTCAAAAGAATGAGAACTAAAATCAAGTAGAGCGCAACTTTAACTGCACCCATAATAAATTGTTGTGCAATTTTTTCCATTTTTGCACGGTTTAATAATCTGTTTGTGAGATTGATTGTAACTTTAATGATTGTAATGCCTGCAAAAAGCACAATAAAGAATAAAACAATTCCCCAAACATTTGTCTTAAAAAAGTCGACAATAGTTTGCCAAATACCTTTCCAATCCATAAAATTTCTCCTTTTGTAATTTGATAAATTCATTATAGCAAACGAATATAAATTTTTAAAGTATTATTCAAAAATTTTTTACAAAAAATTATAAATATGCTAATATGATTTCACAGGAGATTTTTTTATGGAAACAAAAAAAGCCGGTTGCGTGGTCGTTAACACCGAAACCAAACAAGTTGCAATTATTTTTAGAGATTATCTTGAAGACTATTCCTTCCCTAAAGGTCACCTTGAAGATGGTGAAACCCTTGAAGAATGTGCCATTCGTGAAACCGCTGAAGAAATTAAAAGAGATTGCAGAATCTTAAAAGATGTGCCACCATATATTGATAGATACACCACCCCAAGAGGTGAAAAATGTGCGTGCTATATGTATCTCGCAATTGACACCGGAGCAAGCGACAACACTTCCACCGACACCCACGACACCTATTGGCTAGACATAAACGAGGTTGAAGATAAACTTTCTTATGACAGCCTTAAAAAGAATTGGCAAGCCTTTTTGCCTTACATTGAAAACTTGTTAAAATAAACACAAAAAAACACTTGGAATTATCCAAGTGTTTTTCTTTTATTTTCTAAAAAGCGGACCGCCACAATGCTCACACTTTGCATTATTTCTATCATTTTCAAGCCCACAATATTTGCAGGTTATGGTTTTGTCTTCTTCTTTAACTTTAACAATTTCAGTTTGTGGTGCAATGGTTTGAACAGTTGCAAGTGTGCTTTCAGCCAAAACTTTAGCGTTTTTGCTCAAGAAGATAATAATGCCAAACACAATAATCACAACACCAAAGAAAATTGGGAAAATGGTTAATGGAAGAACTGAGAAGTTTGAACCCATTGACTCAGGTGTAAAGGTTAACAATTTGCCTGACTCATTGTAAATTTCAATCTCAATAAGTTCATTAAAAATGCTCGCATCATCATCTAACAAAAGTGCAACAAAAACATATTCGCCTTCATGTGTGTCACTTTCTTCATTGTCAAAATAAATCTCAAAAGTTTCTTTGTTTGTTCCCTGAACTTTAATTTTAACCTTGCCAGTGTCAACATCAAGTTTTTCTTTTGTGTCGATTTCAAATTCATAATACATTTTATCAAATTCAAAATCTTCAGTGTATTCAAATGTTCTTTTCTTCATTGCTCTTGGAATAAATATGCCTGTAAAAATCAAACATAACCCAACCACAAGGCAAATAATCATTCCAATTTTTGCACTAGTTTTTCTTTTGTCCATAATTTCACCCCTTATGCTTCTGGTTCAACAATTTCCCAGAAATATGTTATTTCTGTTCTATCAGCATTATATTCAAAATCAACGCCTTCCTCTCTATAAATATCAAAAAATTCATAGTTCACTTTTTTGTCTGCTTTAAGTTTAATCACAAAACTATACTCTCCAACTTCAGTTGCTGAAAGTTCGCCAGACACTTCAAAAAACTCATTAAATGGAACAAATTGTTCTCTGCTTAAATCAAAAGTAATGGTGTGTTCAACACCTTCTTCATATTCAAATAAAAGTGATTCTGGGTTTGAAGCATACATTATTGCTTTGTTAATATTCCATTCAAAAACAACTTCTTCTCTGTCATTGTCTTCAAAACTTTCCCAAATATGGTTTGAATCAGGAACAATTTTAAATTCATAATCGCCGACATCAGCAGCGGTGTAAACCGAACCATCAACAAGTGTCATTGAATTTTCATCAAATGTTGTTTCTGGTGTTTGCAAAATTTTCACATCACCAATTGTGTCTTCCATAAACACAATAATTTGACCTTCTTCCATAACCGGTTTAGCAATTTTTTTTGGATAAATTTCAACATTTATCTTTGCTGTTTTTTCAGCATATTTGAAAGTAATTTTATAATTTCCAACATTTGGTGTGTTTTCAACACTTGATGAGTCAATCTCATAAGCACTAACTTCATTTGTTGTATTATTATCAAGACTTGCAGTCACCTTGAAATCTTCTTTTTCAAAAGCAATCTCTGTGCCATATTCAAAACGAAGAGTGTTTGTGTCTGCAACATAATCAACCCCATCAGTCGCAAGTTCAACAGAAATTGAAGTAACTTTTGCAGCAGGTGGCTCATCATTATTTTTGCACGCACCAAAACATAAGGTGCAAGGAATCACCAACAACATAAACACTAAAAATTTAAGCACATTCTTTTTCATAAAATTTCTCCATATTAAGAGTCTATTCTAAAATAATATTATCATAAAAAATTCATCGCACCAAACATTTTAAATATCTTGACAAAATTTTTGTTTTCAAAAAGTTTATCAACAAAAAAGACCAGCAGTTCTGCTAGTCTTTTTATTTTACGCTTAATCGCTAATTTCTATTAGTTTGCACGAAGCGCAACCACAGGGTCTTTTTTAGCCGCAACTCTTGCTGGAAGAAGACCAGCAATAAGAGTGAGAATCACACTGATAGTCACCAAAATCAACGCCCCACCAATTGGAAGTTTTGCAAGCCCTGCAATTCCTGTGAAATGCTTTAAAACTAAGTTAATTGGAATTGTGAGAAGGAATGCCACACCAATTCCAAATGCACCACTTGCAAAGCCAATAATGAAACTTTCAGCAGTAAACACACGCTTAACATCTTTCTTTGATGCACCAATACTTCTAAGCACACCAATTTCTTTTGTTCTCTCGATAACTGAAATGTAAGTGATAATTCCAATCATAATTGAACTAACAATAAGTGAAACACTAACAAATGCAATTAAAACATAAGTGATTGCATCTATGATTCCTGAAACGGTGCTCATAATCATTCCGGCATAGTCGGTGTAAGAAATTTCATCACCTTGTTCTGCTTGTTCGTTATATTTTTCAATAAACTCTTGAATTTTTGCTTTTGACTCAAATTCATTAACATAAATATTGATTGTTTCAGGTGTGAGTTTATCAATTTCTTTATAGGTTTTTTCACCACTAACTTTTCCAACTGCGGCACTTGCATTGTGATAATCAATCATTGAATCAGTAAGGTCATTTCTATAAACAATGCCTGATTTAAGTGAACCGGTTTTTGCTTCTTCATTAAGACGAACAATACCCACAACTTTGATTGAGTTTTCACTATTATTTAACGCATCTTTATAATAACCTAAATATTTTTGATAATTCACAAAAATAACTTGTGCTGCTGCCATTTTTTCTGGGTCACCGCTTGCCATATCGTCTTGTGCTGTTTTAAGTTGGTCATTTGTTGGTTTTAATGACCTAAAGTCAAACCATTTTGTTTCATCTGTTGTGTCTTGAACCCAATAATCTCTTTCTTCTAAAATTTTATATTCAATTTTATCAACAATTTTGTCGTAATCAATTTTAGCATTATAATCAGTCTTTTTAACTTTAGACTCTAAAAGGGCATCCATTTGTTCATCACTCATAATGCCAAGTGCATATAAGATATACTCATCAAGTTCATTGTTTTTATCAAGCACTAAAAGTGCTTCATTTTTGTTTTCAGCAAATTTACCTGATAAGAGCGTATATTGACTTTCAATAAGAGTGTCATTATCAATCATTTCATTGAAAACACCCATGCTGCTCATGGCACTAGACGCTTCACTTGAACCAGATTCACCTGATTTTAAAGCATCACCAAAACCAATAAGTGTGAATGAAAGTTGAATTACTTCTGCATAAGTAAGAGTAGCCTCTTTGTTTGTATCTAAATTTTCACGAAGTTCATCAAGTTCAGAATACTTTTTCAAGAATGTATCGTCATAACCTGTTTCTGGAACTTTAATATCATAACTTCCACCTTCTTTAGGTGTAACTTCTGCATGAGTTTTATCTTCAAAATAGAACATTGCATATTTAACAATCATATTCATAAGAGCGTTGCTGTTTGGCTCAACTGCAAGCCCTGAAATTTCACTTGAAAGTTTTGAAATGTTTGCAACATTATTTTCATCAGTTGTAACTTCAGCGTTTTTATAAAACTCTAAATCCATTTTATAAGTATATTGAATTGCATTAACATAATCTTTAATATCATCATAATTTGCTTCAATATGTTCTTTAAACTTTTTAAGGTTGTTAGACCTTAAGTTGTCACCAAGACTTCCCATAATGCTTGAAATGCTATCTTTGTCATAAACAGCGTCTTTTTCGTGGTCAATCTCTTTAGAAAGTCCGTCATCTAAAAACATCTGCATCATAACTGATGTAAAGTCTATGCTCTTTGCCTGAATTGTTATTGGGTAGTTTGAAAGTGAATCTTCTTGCATTTTGTTAACATAGGTTGAAAAACCACTTGAAATTGAAAGAATAAGTGCAATTCCAATAATTCCAATTGAACCCGCAAACGCAACAAGGAATGTTCTTGCCTTTTTTGTGAGAAGGTTTTTGAAACTCAAGGCAAGAGCAGTGAAGAAAGACATTCTCTTTTTCTTGCTCTTTTTTAAAGGTTCCATATTTCCTGCAAGTGATTTCTTCTTGCTCTTTTTGTTTTCAACTTCTTCAGTTTCTTCTTGAGCAACTTGATTTTTATCAGTTTTTTCAGCAGCCTTCTTTTCAGCCTTTTCATCGGCTTCAACTTCATGAGCAAGTCTTGTGTCTGCCTTTGCTTCTTTTTTTGCATCTTTTTCAGTAAACGGATTGCTGTCTGCCATAAGTTCACCGTCAAGAAGACGAACAATTCTTGTTGAATATTCTTCAGCAAGTTCAGGGTTATGTGTAACCATAACAATAAGCCTGTCTTTTGAAATCTCTTTTAAAATTTCCATAATTTGAACACTTGACCCTGTGTCAAGTGCACCGGTTGGCTCATCGGCTAAAATAATTTCAGGGTCGTTAACAAGTGCACGCGCAATTGCAACTCTTTGCATTTGTCCACCAGAAAGTTGATTTGGCTTGTTTTTAAGTTTATCACCAAGCCCAACTCTCTCTAAAACCGCGGTTGCTCTTTGTCTTCTCTCTTCTTTTGAAACACCTGAAAGAGTCAAGGCAAGTTCAACATTTTCAAGCACTGTTTGATGAGGAATCAAATTGTAACTTTGAAAAACAAAACCAACCGAGTGGTTTCTGTAAGTATCCCACTCTTTATCTTTAAACTCTTTTGTTGAAGTGCCATTAATCACAATGTCGCCATCGGTGTAACGGTCAAGCCCACCAACAATGTTTAAAAGTGTTGTCTTTCCACACCCAGAAGGTCCAAGAATTGAAACAAACTCAGACTTTCTAAATTCAACAGACACACCTTTCAAGGCTTCAACTTTGAGGTCGCCCATATCATAAACTTTAGTAATGTTATCTAACTTAAGCATAAATACTCCTATTTCAATCAAAACTCAAACTTTTAACAATTAAGAATGGTTAAATTTTTATAATATTATTATATTAAAAATATATATGATGTCAACGAATCAAAAGTTTAAAAGTTTAAAAAATTTAAGTTTGATACACATTTAAAACTTTGTTTCAGTCAGTAATTTTATTTATAGCAAAACGCACTTTCATAAATAAATTTCAACACAAGAAACGCCAAGCAAAACACAACATATATGGTCAGGAATAGTAAAACTTTTTTAACAAAAAATAAAAGTTATTAACAAATGGTTTGTAAATAATATCTATTTATCTTTTGAAACATTGATTTTATCAGTTGTTCAAGTAAAAATCCCTGATTTTTGAAAAAATCTTTTTTTTGTATATTTTAACCAAAAATACAACATTTTGTTGTAGTCACTTTGACAAAAACACAATATATTGTATTATTGAAATCGATATGATACAATTCCATATTTTGATTTGATGGATTTATCAAAAATCAATTTAAGGAAAAATTTTAAAGGAGAAAAGGGTTATGAAAATCATTAAAAGAAGTGGCGAAGAGCAAATTTTTGATAGCAGCAAAATCGTGAACGCTATCTCTAAGGCAAATTTATCGGTTGAACCAAAACAAAGACTCTCTGCAGAAAAAATTGCTGAGATTGCAGACTATATTGAATATAAGTGCAAAAAAACAAAAAGAGCATTCAATGTTGAAGAAATTCAAGACCTTGTTGAAAATCAACTTATGTCTATTGGTGCACATGAACTTGCAAGAAACTACATCACTTATCGTTACACAAGAGCACTTGCTCGTCAAAACAACACAACTGACAAGCAAATCCTTTCTCTTATTGACTGCAATAACGAAGAAGTAAAGCAAGAAAACTCTAACAAGAACCCAACCATTAACTCTGTTCAAAGAGACTATATGGCTGGTGAAGTTTCAAAAGACCTTTGCAAGAGATTCTTAGTTCCTGAAGATGTTATGAAAGCACATGAAGACGGACTCATTCACTTCCACGATGCAGACTATTTTGCTCAAAGAATGCATAACTGTGACCTTGTTAACCTTGAAGATATGCTTCAAAACGGAACAGTTATTTCTGGAACAATGATTGAAAA
>JAFQBZ010000200.1 GCA_017399515.1 Clostridia bacterium
CCCTTTGAAAAAACAGTTTTACCTGCACCTAAATCACCATCTAACAAAACAATATCACCCACTGAAAGTTCAAGTGCGAAATCACTCGCAATTTTCAATGTTTCACTTTCTGAATTTGAATAATAAATCTTTTCCATAACACACCAATAATTTTATACTAAACAAATAATAATTTCAATACATTTTATAAAACTCTACTAGTTCCAATTCGACTAACACCTAAATTTAAAAACTCAATTGCAGACTCTCTTGACCTAATTCCACCTGACGCTTTAATTTGGCATTTACCTTCAACAGCATTAAGCATAATTTTAACATCATTAATTTTTGCACCAGATGTTGCAAATCCAGTTGAAGTCTTCACATAATCAACTTTGCATTTTGCACATAACTTGCAAATTTTAATAATTTCATTTTCTGTTAAATATGCTGTTTCAATAATACATTTGAGTATATGATTTTTTGTAACTTTTCTCATTTGTGAAAGTTCACTTTTTAAATACCCCAAATCATTCTCTTTTAATTTTGCAATATTAATCACAAAATCAATTTCATCAGCACCATCACTAATCGCCTGTTTTGCTTCAACGCATTTAACATCAATAACACTTGCACCAAGTGGAAATCCCACAACCGAACATACCTTGATTTCATTAGATAAATTTTTTAATATATACCCTTTAACAAATGAAACAGCGGTTGGATTCACACACACTGAATAGTATTGATTTTTATATGCAATGTTACATAATTTTTCCAAATCAAAAATTGTTGCTCTAGGGTCAAGCAAAGTAAAATCAATATACTTATTAAGTTCGTAAATTCTTTCTTGCATATCAATCACCAATTTAATTTTACCATAAATATAAGTATTTTCAAACTGATTAAAATATAAAATTTTGATCATAATTAATCTATGAATAAAACAAAATTAAGCGTTATTTTAGATTCAATTTTAATAGCATTTTCAATTACTTTACTCTCATATTTATTAATAAATAAATATTTAAAAAACGCAATGTTTTCACTTTTTATCTGCATTTTAATATATATTATTGTATTTTTTGTAATTTTTAAGCATTTTAACGATAAACATTCACTTTCAAAAATTAAACTTTTTGAACAAAAAGATGCTGCCCTTTACTTGAAATTTTTAACATACACCAGCGAAGATTTTGATATAAAGTTTTATTCAAATTTATTAAATGCAAATTATATTAATAACAATATTTACGAAAATAATGAAGCGTATTTTTATATAAATTTAAAAACTAAATTAAATGACAAAGACTTCAAATTCATTAATGAGTTTTTTACAAAAAACGATAATAAGCCTTTTATTATAATTAAAAATAATTGTTTTGATGAATTTATCACCCTACTTAAAAACAGCCCAAATAAATTAATTTTAATTGATTATATTCAACTATATAATTTAATGAAAACAAAAAATTATTTCCCAACAAAATTAGAAAAACAAGATCATTTTTTTAAATTTAAAAATTTCAAACTAAAATCAAAACAATCATTAAATAGCAAAAATTTTTTTAAATTTTTTCTATCTGGAACTTCATTAATCATATTATCATTATTTATTCCATTTATAAAATATTATATATTTTTTGGTTCAGCACTTTTAATAATATCAATCATTTGCCTGTTCAACAAAAATAAAAGCGTAGACAACCATTTTGATTTAACTTCAGTAATCAAAAAAACTGACACAAAATAGTGTCAGTTTTGTTTTATTAACCTCTAATTTCAAGTTTATTTCTTGTTAAATATTCAACAAAATCATTTCTAAACTTTTCAATTTCTTCACCAGAAAGTGTATGATCTTGACTGCAAAGTGTAAATTTTAAAGTAACAGATTTCTTTCCAGGAAGTGCTTGCTCATTTTGATAAATATCAACAAGTGAATAACCAAGCATATTTTTTGATTTGAATTTTGAAAGCATTTTTTGAAGATCTGCATAAATCAAATTCTTATCACAAACAATGTTATAATCAATTTCAACTGATTGATATTTTGAAACACTCTTAATTTTCTTTGCATAAGCAACAGTATTTGCAAGTTTTTCAAAATCAATTTCAAGCACAGCAACATTAAATCTCTTATCAGTCGCCTTTTTAACTTCTGGATGAATAATACCCATATATCCATAATCAGCAGTTCTTGATTTAATTCTAAATGAATTTACAGGATGCAAATATGGAACAGTTTCACCAGGTGCAAGTTCAACATCAACACCCATAATATTTTTAGCAATATCAATGATTGCTGTTTTCATTTCTGTGAAAAGTTCAAATTCTGTTTTCTTTTGACTAGCAAACAAAATTGCAAGTTTTTTGTGTTCATCACAGATATTATCTTCATCAAGACCTGCAACAACACGACCAATTTCAAACACACGAACACTTTCATAGTTATTTTTATTTTCATCAAGAGTTCTAATAAGTGTTGGAATAAGTTCACTTCTAATTCCGCTTTGACCAGCATTTGAAGAATCTAAAAGCGAAACATAAGATTTTGTGTCAATTTTGTGTGATTTATTAAAATCTTCAAAATTCCACAAATATGAATGAATTTCATTTGCATTATACTTTTCAGCAAGCATAAGTTTTGTGTCATATTCATATTCAATTGATTTAATTAAGTTTTGTGGTGCAGCATCAAATGCAAGTGGTGCCGGCTTAATGTTGTCGTATCCATAAAGTCTAGCAACTTCTTCAACTAAATCTTCTTTAATTGAAACATCTTTTGTTGCTCTAAAGGTTGGAACCAAAACATCAAGCATATCACCTTTTTCTTCAACACCAAACTCAAGTGCTTTAAGTGTTTTGATGATAAATTCACGAGAGATTTCTTCACCAACAATTTTACTGATAAATTTTGGGTCAAATTCAATTTTAATTCTATCATATTTCTTTTTATATGAGTCACTTAATCTTGATGTTACTTTAACATTAGAATCAATAGATTTTAAAACTTTCAAAATTCTTGCAAGTGCAATTTCTGTCATTTCTGGATCTAATGATTTTTCATATCTTTGCGAAGCATCAGTAATAAGACCAATAGTTCTTGCTGATTTGCGAATTGCGGCAGAATCAAAAACAGCAGCCTCAAATAAAACTGAATTGGTTTCATCTGAAATACCAGATTTGAGTCCACCTTTAACACCTGCAATTGCTACAGGTTCTTTTGTTTTATCAGCAATCAAAACTGCTCCTTTTGGAGGTGTATGTTCTTCACCTTCAAGTGTTGTCATAACAGTTTCACCATCTGCTTCAATAACATTGATTGCATCAACGATTTTGTTATCAAATGCATGCATTGGAAGACCAACATCAAGCATCACATAGTTTGTTAAGTCTGCAAGAAGGTTTATATCTCTCATTCCTGCATAATTTAAACGAATTGCCATTTCTCTTGGTGATTTCTTAACAGAAATATTATCAACTGAAAGCGCTGAATATCTATAACAATTTTCACTTTCAATATTAATTGCAATTTCAGGAAGTTTTTCATAATCCTTTAAATCTTCAAGTGGCATTTTTTTAAGAGGTCTATCAAACATAACAGCAAATTCACGAGCAAGTCCATAATGACCCCAAAGGTCAGGACGATTTGTGAGTGATTTATTGTCAATTTCAAGCACAATATCATCAATCGGCCACGCTTCTTTAATATCTTGACCAATTGTTACAGGTTCTTTAATATCAATAAGGCCTTCATCATCACTTCCAACACCAAGTTCTGCTTCTGAACAGC
>JAFQBZ010000201.1 GCA_017399515.1 Clostridia bacterium
GATAACAGAAGAAAGTGCTGTTCCAAACATAACAAGAATAAGCACATCAATAAAAATTAAAAGCACATCAACAAATGATAAATACCAGCCAACAATTGCAAGATAAACAAAGCACGCAAGAGTGGTAACCACACAAATCAAAAGTGTTGAAATGAATGATGCCAGATAATAAGAAATTGCAAGTTTGCTCTTTTTTAGTGGAGCAATAAGCAAATCATTTCTCGCCCCTGACACTTTGTCATTCACCATAAGCATATTTGAGCAGAACGCAACCGTCACCGCGCAAACAGCAAGCAGTGACGAAAATAACTGTGCCCCCACAAGCCCATCAATAACCTTGTCATCAAGCACAACACCTTCTGGCATTGCCTTTAAATAACTGTCGGTGTACATACTGCCTAAAAAGATAATGTAAAGCCCCAAGAGAATCAAAGGGGTGGCAAGTGAAACAAAAAACATACCCTTGTCTTTAAAAAACATTTTCACATTGCGTTTGGTAAGTTTAGATAGTGTTTTCATTAGCCTTCCTCCTCTTGAATTTTCTTTCCTGTGGCAGACAAAAACACATCGTCCATTTTACCTTTTGTGATTTCAAAATCTTCAAACACTTCAGGGTGTTTCAAAATGAGTTCAGTTGCTTCGGCAGTGTTTTTCACCTCAACCCTAAACCCATCAGGAAGCACTTCATAATCTTTCTTCAACTTTTTTACTTTTGCTTCAGTGGTGTTATAAAGTGTGATAAAGTCACCGGTAAACTGATTTTTAAGTTCAATCGGTGTGCCTTCAGCCACAATCTTACCTTGGTCAAGAATCACCACATAGTCAGCATCAGCCGCTTCTTCCATATAATGTGTTGTTAAAAACACAGTGATTTTATTTTCTTTGCGAAGCCTGTCAATAACACCCCAAACCATTTTTCTGGTCTGTGGATCAAGCCCTGTTGTTGGCTCGTCTAAAATCAAAATTTCAGGCTTGTGAATAAGTGCACGCGCAATATCAACTCTTCTTCTCTGCCCACCTGAAAGTTTTGAGTATGTTCTCTTTAAAATTTTGTCAAGGTCTAAAAGTGCTGAAAGTTCTTCAAGCCTTTTGCTAAAAGCCTTTCCATAAATGCCATAAAGCGAAGCCCTGTTTTCCAAATTTTCATAAACAGTTAGCACCTTGTCAAGCACTGAGTTTTGATAAACCACACCAAGTGATGCTTTTGCACCAAACTCATCTTCTTCTAAATCTTTGCCATTAATTTTAATGGTTCCAGAATCTTTTTCATAAACCCCACAAATCATATTAATTGTGGTTGACTTTCCAGCACCATTAAGCCCCAAAAATGCAAAAAGACTGCCTTTATGAACATCAAAAGAGATGTCATCAACAGCCTTAATTTCACCAAAATATTTCTTCAAATTTTTAATTTCAATAATATTTTCCATATTAGTTCCCAGCAAGTTTAATCAGTTTAAATTTCTTCATAAATATATGTTCCAGGCCCATCAGCAACCATTTCAATTTCCATATAAGTTCTAAACGCACCTGAAGCAGTTTTCACTTGTTCGTGAAGTATTTTAAGCACTTCTTCATACATCGGTTCTGCAACTTCTGGCCTTGCAGCCCTAATAAAGTCTGGTCTGTTTGTGCCTTTAACATTACCATAAAGCGTGAAATTGCTAACCAGCATAATCTCACCTTTAATGTCAAAAATGCTCTTGTTTGTCTTTCCATTTTCATCATCAAAAATGCGAAGTTTCAAAATCTTGTCAGCAATCTTTTTTGCGTTTTGAATTTTATCATCAACCGACACGCCAAGAAGCACAAGCATGCCATTTCCAATTTCACTATATTTCTCACCATTTGAATATAGCACTGCTTTTTTAACTTTTTGAACAACAATTTTCATATTACTTTTTCACCTTCAATTTTTCAATCTCTTTAAGCCCTGCAACCTTTTCTGCAAGTTCCTTAATTTCATCTTTAAACTCAAATAAGATTTTTGAATAAACATCATTAAGTCTTTGCTTCATTGCATTATTTTCTTCTTCAAATCTTTCTGAAAGCCCAATATCAACCAAACAGAAATCTGTGTAATGAAAAACATCTTCCATTAAATAATAAAGTTCTTTTGAAAGAATGTCGATAAGCACATAACAGTGAAGTTCATAACTTGAATGACCATTCTTGTTAAGTTTTTCAATAAACTCAACAAAACCACCTTTTGATTCAACACAGTCGTTGAGAGTTTTGAACACTTCTTTCAGCATAGGAATATGCTCATCAGAACGATACACCCAAGACGAAGACGCCACTTCACCCAAAACCGAGCCGCATCTTTTATAGTTTATTTTTGCAGACTTTTTGAATGATTCAATGAACTCTTCATCAGTGGTGTTAAACTTTTTAAGTGCTTCTTGAAACTGCTCTTTAAACTTTTTGCCAAGCCACATATATCTAATTTTATAGCCTTTATAAATTGTTCTTGCACACTTATAAGTCACAATAAACACAATTCCAAAAACAACACCAAAAATCAAAAACTGCCACTCAATGCAAGCCAAAATGAATGAGCAGAATGAAAGTGTCATTGTGGTTAAAGCAATTCCCAAAAATATATTTTTAAGAGTGTCAGGGTTAATTGTTTTCTTTTTTGCCATAACGCCCCTCCAAATAAAATAATATCTTAATTAAAGAATAAAACTTTTCAAATTGTTTTGCAAGAGATTTAATCAACAACCCCCACAAAACCCAAATTTTCAGCACAAAAAAAGAAAGGCTTTCACCTTTCTTTAATCTCAAAACAATTATTGCATTTGTCTTTCTGCATACGCTCTCATTTCTTCTAACTTTTGCTTTAATTCTTTTGTGTCAGCAACATGACAAGCAGCGTTTCTGTAACCCACAACTTTCTTTCCTGTTGTTCTTGTTGCTTGAGCCAATGCCTTTTCAGCAAGAGTAGGATTTTCCACAATATAAGTTCTGCCATCTTCTATATGATAATATTCCAAACCGGCAGTTTCAGCATTCTCTCTTTGCTTTCTTCTAATGTAAGCATGTGCACCAATAGGTTGCATATCCCAATCATCACCTTCAACAATTCTTCTATCTAAAAAAATTCCACATTTTAATTTCATAAATTTATCCTCCAAGCCCTTTAAGGCTACTTATATTATACCAAAAACAACATTAAAAAGCAATAGTTTTTGTATTTTTTTCATAACTATCAAGTAAACAAAAAAGACAGCCATTATTTGCTGTCTTTTTGTATCTTTTTAGTTTTTTGCGCTTGTTTGGTTTCTTTTTTTTCTGCTCTTTTTGTTTGCTTAACTTGAATTTTGTTTTGCTTTGCTTGTTTGTGTGCACTCAACTCTTTTTGTGCTTCTTGTTCTTTTTCTCTTTCGCAAAGTTTTTTGTAATACTCATTATATTCATCAGCGCACACCCAATCAAAAACCTCGTCAGCCGAAATCAAATCATCAGCCGCAAACGCTAAATATAACAGTGCAATCGCAAAAATTGGAGATGTTACAACCAATATAACAATATGAGTAACGCCCCACATATCCAAGTGGAAGAACAACGCAACACCAATAATTGCAAAAAGCACACCAATATCAGAATAAATTGGGTTTATTTGCTTGCAAATGCAAATAATAATGTTAACAAGTGCAAGAATTGCAGAAAGTGTGAGCGATGCAATAAGATAATAAATTGAACCCTTGCTCAAAGCAGGAACCCAATTAGCAAGAATTGCAAGCACCACAAACCCTATAATTGCAACCCATAACACACATCTTTTCACAACTGCAAAAATGCGAAGTTTTGGATAATCTTCAAGTTCTTGGTCATCATCAAAATCAGTGTGAAAATCAATAAGTGCTTTAAGTCTTGCAATAGGTCTTGCAAACCCAGCAATTGTGATAATCAAAAACACAATAAGAAGTGCCTCATAAGTGTAAAGCCATTCAACTTCCATATAACGCGAATTTATGCCGGCTAAATATTTGTCAAAATAACCAAGATAAATAAACGGAGTGAATATAAGCCCCAAAATGCCAATAATTTTAAATATCCAATATTTCATATAAATTTCTCCAATTGTAAAATTTAACGATGTCGCCTTAATTATATAATACAACCCCACAAACTTCAAAACAAAAAAGATAGCCTTTTCCGGCTATCTCTTTTAATTTTAGATTATAAACACAATAGCAGTCACAATAAGCGCGCCAATAACAGCGGTAATCAAATTTTTCATTTTAGATTTTTCAATGTGCTTTTTAATAGTGTTTCTAACGCCTGCTTTTTTTGCGTTGCTTCCAATTTGAATTTCAGGATATGAAACATAGTCTTTCGTAACAAAATTCTTTTAGCCACCAAACTAAGAGTGTTTGCCAGAATAAAATTTTTATGTTATTCTTAAAAATAATAAAGAGGTTTTATGTTTAAATTTGTTAAGGCAAAATCATGCTTAATCATTTTCGTAAGTTGCGTTTTTATGGCGTTTGGCGTTTATAACATTCACTCACTTTCAGGAATCACTGAAGGTGGCGTTTTAGGTGCAACTTTGCTTCTTGACAATTGGTTTGGCATCAGCCCTGCAATCACAACCATAATTTTCAATGCAATTTGTTATTTCATTGGCTGGAGGGTTCTTGGAAAAGAGTTTTTGTTTTATTCTTCTTTTGGAACAATCTGTTATTCCCTTTCTTACGCTGTTTTTGAGGCCGTTGGTCCACTCTTTCCAGAAATCGCAAACAATCAACTTTTGGCAGCAGTGTTTGGAGCAATCTTTGTGGGCGTGGGCGCAGGCTTTTGCGTTAGAGAAAGTTGTGCCCTTGGCGGAGATGACGCCCTTGCAATGTCACTTTCAAAAATCACACACATTCATATTCAGTGGCTATATTTAATCAGCGATTTAACTGTTTTGGCACTGTCACTCACATACATTCCACTCACAAAAATATTATATTCAGTTTTAACTGTTGTGCTTTCAGGTCAAATAATCGGCTTTATTGAACGCTTCGACAAAACCAAACCTCAAAACACACAAACCACAACCCCTCAAACAGAATCACAAACAAAACAATAACAAATAAAAAGATAGCAAAATTGCTATCTTTTTCAATAATATTCTATTTATTGAACCTATATAGATTTTATTAATCTTCTACTCCACCCATCATTAAATCTGAAATTGGATGGTAATGAACAAGTTCACCATACTCATAACTAAGGCGTTTTATAAAATTATTATAATCTTTTTCTCCCAATAAGTTCTTTAAATCTTCTGGTGTTTGGTGACTTTTAATTTTTTCTAAATTCGCTAAAAGTAAATCCCCTGTTTGAATGTATTCATCTTTCTTTTTTTTCAATAAAGGAGTCTTTTTTCCCAATGAATGATAAACTAATCCAAAGAAATTAAAAACAAACTGTTCAACATCAATAGGATTA
>JAFQBZ010000202.1 GCA_017399515.1 Clostridia bacterium
ACTTATGAAACTGATGAATATTCAGTTGATGCTGCAACCAACACTCTCACGCTTCCGGTTGGAACAGGTCCTGAAATTATTGTGCCTGCTGCAACAAGCACAGAAACAGGCCTTACAGTAATCACTGTGACAGGAACTATTAACTAGCAAAAAAAGACACTCGAATTTCGAGTGCCTTTTTATTTTGAAATGTTTTTAAGGGTGGCAAAAAGATGTTTCATATTGCCTTTAAGGTTTAAATAAAAACATCTGCCATCATAAGTGTTGTTGTTTTTGCGAATAAGGTTAAAGCCTTCATAATTTGCTGAAACTTCAAACAAAAGTGATTCAAATGGAAGTTCGTTAAATGTTTCAGGGGTTTTAAATTCAAGTTCAAGCCAAAGTCCTGATTCAGTTGCTTTTTTGGTGTCTTTGTCAAGACTCACGCCATAGGCTGGCATATCGTGAGAACCACTTGTGATTTTTGAAAGGGAAGATAAAATTTCTTCAAACTTGTCATCACCTTTAAGATATGAAGTTTTTGTTCCGTTTTCGATAATGGTTATTGCCGAAGCCTTTAAAAAATAATTAGTTATTGAATTAGATTGCATTTGTCCTCCACTAAACAGTAATGTTAAACATAAAAATATTTTTGTGAGCATTAATTTTATTGTTGCCAAAAAGTTTGAAATTTATTCTGTTATTATAAAATGTGTGGGCTGGTTTTGACAAGTGCTTTTTCTAGTGTTATAATTTGATTATGGAATTAAAAGATATTAGAATTTTTGTGTGCGTGCCTGCCGTTGGAAAGTCTTATCTTTGCGACATTGATGACAGGTTTGTTGACTTTGATGATATGAAAGCACGATATAAATATGGTTTTGAAGACCGCTCAAGAGAAGAAATGGAAAGGCTTAAGGGAAACCGTGGAAAGGCACTTCGTGAAGATTCAACAGAGTATATTAAAAATCAAATTATGAAATATTTGAAAGAAACTGACAAAATTTTGCTATTTGCTCCAAACCCACAAATTGTGGAAATGATTTATGCAAACAACATTCCTTATTGTTTGGTTTATCACTCAAAGTCTTGCATTAAAGAAATTGAGGAGAGAATGAGAAACAGGGGAAATCAAGAAAACTTCATCAGGTCAATGATTGACCCGATTGACACATTTTATGAAGCAAGTGTGACAGACACAAGACCGGCTTTTAAAATTGAACTTTTTGAAGGCGAATATTTATCAGACAAACTGTTAGAAATTTTTAAGAAATAGAAAAAGACAGCAAATGATTGCTGTCTTTTTATTTGATGTTCATTTGATGATGGTTTTTGAGAAAGAGTTTCAAAACATCAATTTGGTCTTGAAGTAACTTTCCGTTGTCAGTGTCTTTAACCATCATTCGTTTTTTATAAAGTTGAACTTCGGTGGTTTCTGACTTAAGGTCAAGTTTTCTTTTAATTGCTTCACTTGTTTTGCAGAATGGTGCGTGGGTGGTGAGATAAAGCCCATGTGAGTTTGCCATTAAAGTGTATCCACCAATGCCGGTGCGTTTGTGATATGCCTTTGAAAGCCCACCATCAATAATAATGTGCTTTCCGTTTGCAGAAATTGGGCTTTCACCATCTTTAACACGAACAGGCATATGTCCGTTGATTATGTGTGCGTAAGGACCAACTGCTCCAAACTCGGCAAGAATTTTATTGCAAAATTCTTCTTCTTGAACAAGGTCATAATATGGGTTTTTATTCTCTTTGATTTTCTTTGCGGTCATATAAGTTTCATAAGTTCGCATAACATCTCTGCCAAAGAGAGGGGAGTTTTTTCCACACCACAAAAACCACATAAAATCAGTTGAATATTTATCGCGGTTGTTATATGCCGACAAAACAACTCTGTTGCACTTGTCATAAAGTTCTTTGCCGGAATAAAGTTTGTCACCAATTTGAATTTCAGTGAAGTTGCCTTTTTTGTCACAAGGCACGCAACTGTGCATAAGCAAGTTGTTGTTATAAACAAGATACATACTGCCTTGTCGAACTAAAAAGTTGATGTGTTCTTTAAGGCGTTTGCTCTGCATAAACTCTTGCTTTAAAATTGCAATAAGTGAAAGTTCTTCTTCGGTGAGTTCGTCATCTTTAAGTAAAATGCGGTCGTCCATATTCCATTCAGGGTGGCGGCGAATGATTTTATTTTCAAGTTTAAACTGCAAAATTGTGATTGCCTTGTGCATTTTAGAAAGGAGTGGCTCATCATCAAACGGGTTATTATTATTTTCAAAATCTTTGATTTCGAAGTTTGTGCAAGGGTCATCTTTATAATGCTTAATTGCAAAAGTTTCAAGAGCACGAAGGTTGATTCCATAAGCACTCTCAAGCACGCCAAGATTTTTGTATGCGCAGTTGATTCGAATTACATTTGCAATGCAGGCGGTGTTTCCAAGATATGCACCAATCCACAAAACATCGTGGTTGCCCCATTGAATGTCAAGTGAGTGATAAGACATAAGCCTGTCCATAATGATGTCAGCACCGCTGCCTCTGTCGAAAATGTCGCCAACAATGTGAAGGTGATCGATTGCAAGCCTTTGAATGACTTCGCAAAGAGCAACAACAAAGTTGTCACCTTCGCCAAGTTCGATGATGCTCGACATAATGTTTTCATAATAACTTTCTTTGCTGGCATTGTCAGACATATTGATAAGTTCGTCCATAATGTAAGCGTAGTCTTGAGGGAGTGCCTTTCTAACTTTGCTTCTTGTGTATTTGCTTGAAATTTCACGAAGCACACGAATCAAATGAAGAAGTGTTTTTTTATACCAACCGTCCATATCTTTTTCGGTTCTTGAAATAAGTTTAAGGCTTTCTTCTGGGTAATAAATGAGAGTGAGCAGGTCTTGAATTTCGGCTGCTGTCATATAGTTTTTAAAAACTGATTCAAGTTTGAGCCTGATTACGCCAGAAGCGTTTTTTAAGATATGAATAAAAGTGTCTGCCTCACCATGAAGGTCACTTAAAAAGTGTTCCGTGCCTTTTGGCAAGTTTAATATTGCCTGAAGATTTATAATTTCACTAACAGCCTGTTTTGGCGATTTAAAAAAGTTGTTCATTAAACTGTTATATTTTTCTACTTCGACTTCCACAAAAAATTTCTCCTAATATAAACTATGTATAAGTTTACATCAGCATTGACCATTTTGGCAAAGAATCAAACCCAACTTGCAATACCAACTATTTATAAAGACTATAAGAAATTTTTTATAATCACACAAAAAAAGAGCCAAAAAATTCGGCTCTTTTTGTTTTTATTTGGTGTTCCCAACAGGACTCGAACCTGTAATTTCAACTTAGGAGGTTGACGGTATATCCCTTTACCTATGGGAACATCTGCATTTTAAAACAAGTGTAGTATAGCATATCAAAAATCAAATTGCAATTGCTTGAGGTTGTTTTTATTTGCTATACATTATTATTTTGTGTTATTATTTTAGTGTAGATTATTGTTAGAGGTTAAATATGGTTTATGTAACTTTTAATGGTGGGCTGGTTGCAAGTCTTAGAAAAAGGCGTCCGCAAAATCTTGATGAAGACAACATTTTGATGTTGTTTCTTCCTCTTGAAATTGGAAATATTGAAACGCCTGAAAACTCTAAAGCAAACGAGATTTTTTATGAAGTGCTTGCAGGCAACAATGCATACTTAAAGTTTAAAGCCGAACTTGAACAAACTTATTCAAAAATCAAGCGTATTCCTGACAATGAAGAAATTTGCTTTTGGGTTGACTTTAATGATGTTAGGCAATACTTAAACTTTGCTTATTTTTTGAAGTGTTTTGAAAGATTCAAAAATAAAACATACATCAGTTTTGATTTTAATTTATATTGTGACAGACCTGAGGCGATTTATGAGTTTACTCACAGAAAAAGAGTTCTTGACAAGCCATTTGAAGAGGCTGTTAAGTTTGAACTGCAAAAAGTTCAAAGAGATTCAGACAAAATGTTTAGGTCGATTGTGAATGACGAACTTGTGTCTGTTAATGATGACCATTTTGATAAATATATTTACGCGGTGGTTAGTGAGCGTCCTAAAAAATGTATGCAGATTATAAGCGAGATATTTGCAAAGTTTGGAAGGCTTGCGGTGTCGTTTGACCAAATTGTGATTAGGCTTTGGCTTCTTCTTCGCTCAGGAGAAATTGAAAGAGTGGGTGCAAAAACCGAAAGAGATATGTTTTTTGACTATTCTTACAAACTTGCAAGCCGAACACTTATGGAGAGAGATTAAAAAGGCAGGGAAATCTGTCTTTTTTTGTTTCGAAATTAAGATTTACATTTTTTGGTATTAGTGATATAATCGTGACTATGAACGAACTAGAAAAATATTATAATAAATTTAATGAAGACAAAAGGTTGCTTTCAAGACACGGTCAAGTTGAGTTTTTTGTTGCGATGCATTACATTAATGAAATGATTGCAGGCAGAACCGGGCTTGATATAATTGATATTGGTGCAGGAACCGGCAGATATTCAGTTGAACTTGCAAATGCTGGTCACAGGGCAGTTGCGGTTGAACTTGTGAATAAAAATGTCAGTCAAATCAAAATGAAAAGTGACAAGGTTGTTGCAAAGCAAGGTGACGCACTTAATCTTAAAAAATTTAAGGCAGAAAGTTTTGATATTGCACTTTTGTTTGGACCAACTTATCATTTGTTCAGTCATGAAGACAAACTTAAAGCAATTTTAGAAGCAAAGCGTGTGCTTCGAAAAGGCGGCAAATTGCTTGTTATGTATTTAACAAATGAGTATGCAATGATTACTTATGCATTTAAAGAAGGCAATTTGCAAAAGTGTTTACAAGCAGGCAAGATTGATGAAAATTTTAACACCGTTACAAGTGTTGAAGATTTATATAGTTATGTGCGTCTTGAAGAAATTAACAAACTTCAAGAAGATGCAGAAATGAAGCGTGTTAAAATTGTTGGTGTTGATGGTGCAACTGATTACATTCGTCCGGTTATCAACAAGATGACGGAAGAAGATTTTGAGTATTACAAAAAATATCAACTTTCAATTTCAGCAAGACCTGAACTTCTTGGTGCAAGTTCGCACATTATGGATATTTTAGAAAAGGATTAATTTTATGGCTAAATGGAAAAAATCAAAGATAATCACAGTAAGCACAATTTTGGCAATATTTTTGGCGGCAATTGTTGTGTTTTTGTGTTTTGTTCCAACAATTGAAGCAGAAGTTGCAAGAAGAAAACATTATGACGAAAGAGTTGCTTATTTTGAACTTGAAAACAGCATGGCGGCAAATGCAAAACTTGTGTTTTTGGGTGACGGAATAACTGAACAATATAACTTAACAAAATATTATTCACTTGTGAAAAGTATGTTTAACAGGGGAATTGAAGGCGACACAACAACTACTCTTCAAGAGCGTTTGCAGGTTTCGCTTTTAAACATTAAACCAAGCGTTTGTGTGCTTTTGGTTGGCACAAACAACATTAAATCTGCACTTAAAAATTATGAATCAATTCTTGCAGAAATAAAAGAAAAAAGCCCATCAACAAAAGTTGTGGTTCAATCAATTTATCCAACTGCAGGCGATTATGCCAAACGAAATGAAAAGATTGTTGAAGTGAATGCAGAAATTAAAGTTTTCGCTGAAAAATATGGCTATACTTATGTTGATATTCATTCGGTTTTAAAAGATGAAAATGGTGAACTTAATTCAAAATATACAACTGACGGTCTTCATTTAACCCATGATGGTTACAAGAAAGTTACTGAAACGCTCACACCAATTTTATCTCAATTAGTAAAATAAAAAGATAAGCAATTTGCTTATCTTTTTTTATGTTAAAAATTCAAATCATCAAATGCTTGCTTTATAAAGTTTTCAAATTCGACTGCTGATAAACTTGTGCCCCTTGCAGGAAAAACTTCAAGGCAAAGGTCGGCGTTTAAAAGTTTGAGTTTATTAATTATTGGTTTATAGTCAATTTCACCGAGAGATAAAAGTTCGTGAGTATCTGCTCCATGATTGCTGTGAAGATGTGAACAAGTGATTTTACCAGCAAATTTATCAAGCAAATCAAAAGAGTTATATGCGTTTGCATGACCTAGGTCAAAACAAAAAGTGATACTATTTGTTTTTGAGTTTAATATCTTTTCAAGGTTTGTGTTGTTTCTCACATTTTCAAATGCAAGGTTAACTGATTTATGCTCGTTTGCAAGGGCTTCAATCATTGCAATTTGTTCGTCATTTATTTCTGGAGGGTTGTCACCTTTAGACGCGTGAAGAACCATATTTTTAATGCCATGCTTTTCGCAAACTTTAAGTTTTTCGGTCATATAAGAAATATAATTTTCACTGTTTTCGCAAATGTCGTTTGAAAGTTTATAACACACATGAACTTGATTAATTTTAAGCCCAATGGTTTTAGCGTGAAGAATAATGTCTTCATAAGATTCATTATTTTCCATATAGTTTTCATCAATGTAAAGCCCAACACTTGAAAAACCAATTTTTTTATAAATTTCAAGTCGCTCTTTGAAGTTAAGAGTGTTTGAAACATTAATATCATAAATTCCAAATTCCATAAAGACCTCCAAAACAATATCATTTTAACACACGAAATGGTGCTTTGCAAATGAAACAAATGTTGAAATCTGCAAATTTTATAAATTAAAATTACTTTGACATTGACAAAGATTAATTGTTGTTTTAAACTTAAAATATAATCAAATTAAAGAGGGCAAAATGAACTATAATTATCTCAAAAAATGGTTTAAAGAAGCAATGGCGCAAACAGGTGGAAGAGGCAAGGTTTTGGCTCAACTTTTTTTGACCCCTCCAATAGGTGATAATAATTTAATTGTTGATTTGCATTCGCATGATGACAGGTCTGATGGCAGAAGAAGTTCAAGGGGTTCTTTTCAAAATGCTTCATTTAATGGTGTTGATGTTTATGCAACAACAAACCATGATAATATCAAAACTCAAACTGAATATTACAGTTATCAAACCGACCACGCAAAATATCGTGGGGCTTATATAAATGGTGTTGAAATCACTTGCCGACTTAATGGGCTTCCTGTTGAAGTTTTGGTTTATGATTATGATTTTAAAAAAGCAACAAAACTTATAAATGACTTAGAGTTTCCTTATTTAAACAGAAGGTTTAAACTTCAAAGAATTGTCAATCTTTGTGAAAAGAGAATTAACATTTTGAATGAACTTAAAATTTTGGAATCACCATTAGATATCAACGATTTTGTTTCGGTGGAAATTCCAAATGAAAATGGTGAAAGTGTTTATGTTCCTTTTAGAAAATTTGGGTTAGATGCAAAACGAATAATTTTTGGAGGCGTTAATGGTTTGAAAGAAGAAATTGAAATTGATGGCAAAAAATATAAAGTTAATTTTGACAACTTCATTTCAAAAATGTTTAAATATATTGCACAAAGTGAAAAGGGAAGAAAGTATCTCGCTGAAAATGGAATTGATGTTATAGACAAATATGTTTCAAAAATTGATATTGAGTCACTTTCGCTTCCAGATGTGTTAAAAGAACCATTTTCTAAATTTAACAGATTTTTGGTTCAGGCGAATGATGCTCCACTTAAAGTTAGTGATGATGAGTGGTGGCCAACAGTTGAAGATGTTGTTGAATTTGCAAAAAAGTCTGGTGGTGTTGCAATTTTTGCACACGTTTATGGATATCCAAATGTGAAGGTTGCTCCTGAAAAACTTATGCAAATGGCACTTGAATCAGGCGTTGATGGTTTTGAGTGTATGCATGGTTTTAACACTGCTGAGCAGGTTGAAAAAATTTATCAGTTTTGCAGAAAAAGGGGTCTTCTTATCACTGCTGGAAGTGATACGCATTCATTTGTTTCGAATCAAGGCGATGCAACTGAAATAGGGAAAATTCCAGGCGTTGGGTTTAAAAACAACGATGAAAGAGATTTCATTGATAACATTACCTGCAGCCTTTATAATGTTCACTTTATCGGCAGCGGCAAATACAAAGACCTCGAACAACAAATCGAGAAATAAAAACATTAAAATACTTGCTAAGGCAAGTATTTTTTTAATATGTAAAAATCTTGACAAATGTCTTGACATTTTTGTAATATTTATTTGTAGGAGAATGGTTTTTATTATGGGAAAATACAAGCATTTAAAAAATGATTTTGTTACATATGGTGTAAGAGATTTAAGTCGTGGAAAGTTGACAGAAGCTGTAAAAACATCACTTAGTGAACCAGTTGTTGTAATGAAAAATAATAAAAAACAGAGTGTGTTGATTAGTTATAATGAATACATAAAATTACTTAATAAAAACCACTCAAATGTAACGGAGAAGGAAAGTAAGAAATTTGAAGAATTTTCTATAGATTGCAGTTATGATGTTCCAAAAGAATGGGAGATTAAGTTTGAATCTTATGATTTAAAAAAGTACATTGCTGATATAGAAAATTATGGCATAAAAAATACTTGGAAATATATTTGCAATTATGTTTATCACAAAGATAAAGTTATATCTTTTTTAAATGTGTCTAATTTTGGAGAATTATATGAAATTGCGCTTGCAAAAGAAGATAAAAATTTAAAAAAGGAAAACGGTAAGTATTACACGCCGGAAGATGTTGCATTATTGATGTCTAACTGGTTTAAAGATATTGACGCTTATAATGTGTGCGATGTGGCGTGTGGAACAGGTAAATTGATATTGACTTATTTAGATTTGATTGGATATGACGAATCTGTGAAGTTATTGGAAGAAGGCAGATTGTATTTATATGATATAGATGAAACAGCACTTAAGATTTGTTTAATATCGATTTTGCTAAAATACGGAAAAAAACATTCAAATAAAATACATGCGTTTAATTGTGATTTTCTTGATAAAAATATTCATTTGCCGCAAAATTGTAAAGTTATTGCAAATCCGCCTTATGCAGAAATATCTGTAATTTCAAATAATTGGATAAAGTCAAAAATTCAATTAGAAACAAAAGAACTCTATTCTTGCTTTATGGAAAAAATTATTTTAGAAAGTAAATGCTCAGTAATAATAACCCCATATAGTTTTATTGGTGGAAAAAAATTCTATTCGCTAAGATTGCTTATGAATGATTATTCGGGATTTATAGTTTCATTTGATAATGTTCCTGGAAATATTTTTTGTGGCAGAAAGCATGGAATTTTTAACACAAACACAAGCAATTCGGTTCGAGCAACAATTACTGTGGTTAAAAATGATGGTGTGAATAAAGGTTTTAGGCTTACACCGCTTATTCGTTTTAAAAATGAAGAACGAGATAAGTTGTTAAATTGCAACTTATTAGAATCAAATTTATCAAACAACTATCAAATTGTAGGTGATAATAATAATGCATATATAAAATGTCACAAAGAACTTAAAGTTGTGTTTGATGAATGGATTAATAAATCAACTCGAAGTCTTAAAGATGTAATATCACCAAAAGCACAAAATTACCAAATACATATACCTAATACCTGTAGATATTTCACAACTGCTTCATCTTACAAATTAAAAAGGGCAGGAAAGATAGTTTTAGGGTTTGAAAATGAAGAATTATTTAATTTTGTATATTGCTTGATAAATTCTAGTTTTGTGTATTGGTGGTGGCGTGTTTATGATGGTGGCATCACATATCCAAAGGAATTGCTTTATAAAATTCCAATTTTTAATAACTTGTTGTGTGATGATGATAAAAAGTTTTTTAAAGATATAACTCACGAAATGATTAAAATGGAAAAGGATTGTATTGTTACAAAGTTAAACTCTGGAAAAATCCAAGAAAATGTAAAATTTCCATTGAAATACAGAGAAAAAATAAATAAAAAATTATTAGAGATTTTAGGTTTTTATAATTTAGAAACACAAGTTTTTGATGTGTTACATAAAAATAGTTATTTTGAAATGTAATAGTCAAAATTAGAGGAGAAAAAATGAATAATAGCATACCATTAACAAAAAATCAAAAAGAAATAATGTTGGAGTTTTATTCAAAAGAACCAAAAAAAGTAATATTAAATAAACAAGAACGAGATGATTTATGGAATAAAGCAAAAAAAAGAATAACAGATGTAGATTTTAATTGGTTAAAAAAAGTATGTCCGGCACTAGAACATCAAATTATGAGAAGTTACAGTTCTGGAAAAAATATACAACCAGCAGTTTTTAGCGAATGTGTATATGCGCAGACATTGGCAGATATTTTTAATCTTGAAATATTTGTTAATTGTTATGATGATAGTTCTTATATTCCGGAAACGGTAAGAAAGTTTTTGGATTCTTACAAAATGGTTCCAAGGTATGTATATTCTAAAGCAGACAAAAGCAGAATGCTAATTCAAGCCGGAGGCTGTGATGGAGTTGATAGTGCATTAGTTACTGTTGTTGGTGATTTAATATTTTATACTATTGAATTTAAAGAACCTGGTGCTAAAACAGGTGAGCCTGATTTGCCTAAATATGGTGAAAATGGAATGCTTGAAATTAATGATAAATGGTTATTAAAGAATCCTCAATTTAAACAAATGTTAGAAGAACAATCTCAACTTAATTTCTTTGAAATTAAAGGACACAATATCAATTCATTTTCTAAAGAAAGC
>JAFQBZ010000203.1 GCA_017399515.1 Clostridia bacterium
TGAATTTGTTAAACAAAAATTTGGAAGGAATGGCTATGTGAAATATTGGCTTGACATTCCTGACACAAAAAAGGCGCAAGAAGAAGTTTGGGCTCTGCTTGATAACAGAGAAAAATGCCTTGCATACATCGAAGGTCTTTATGATGAAGCAGTGAAGGGAAAAGTTTAAAAATAAAAAATCAAAATAATTGTTTAAAATGTAAAAATGATTATTATTTTGTGTTAAAAATACATTTAAGGTTAAAAATTTATCAAAATTGCAAAATATAAATTTATTAAAATTTTTAACTGAAATTTCAAAAAAATTAATAAATCATTTTAATGATTAAATTATTTTTGTAAAAAAAATTAAATGAAAAATTAATTGCAATTTTAGGAGGATTGTTTATGCGTATTCAAATGGCAGGAATAAGAAACAAAAAAGACGCTCTTATGTGCGTTCAAAAAGGGGTTGATATTATTGGTTTGCTTGTTGGTCAAGCACACACAAGCGATGACTTTATTTCAAAAGAAACAGCAAGGGAAATTAAAGAGGCACTTCCAAAAGAAATAAAAACCACTTTAATCACACATCTTGAAAATGCAAAAGAAATTATTGAAATTGCTTCGTTTATTGATGTTGATTACATTCAACTTCATTCACATTTAGACGAGACTGAGGTTAAAAAAATAAGACAAGCACTTCCTGACAAAAAACTTTTGCGTCTTATTCATATTGGTGAAGGTGGTGACCTTTTAAATGACATTTCAAAAATTGAAATTGCAGATTTTTATTTCACTGACAGCATAAATTTAAAAACAAACCAAGTTGGTGGCACAGGGCTTTCACATAACCTTGAAACCGATAAAAAACTTGTTGAAACACTTGATAAGCCGGTGTTTATTGCCGGTGGGCTTAACCCTGAAAATGTTGCAGAAGCAGTTAAATTTTGCAGACCTTATGGTGTTGATGTTAACAGTGGTTGCAGAGCGGCAGATGGCAGCCGTGATGCTGAAAAGGTTGAAGCCTTTGTGCGTGGTGCAAATATTAAAATTGATTAATCACAAAATAAAAAGAACCCTATGAAAATAGGGTTCTTTTTTGTTTATAAAAGTTTAAGTTTTGGGTCGGTGTAATCTTTGATTACAAGCAGACTGATTTCTTTTAAACGGTCTTTATGTTTTTTATTAAATTTGCCAAGCACTGCACAAGATTGAATTCTAACACTTGCAGCACTGAAAATTGAATAATAAGAATCTTCAAACATGAAAACATCTTCAGGAGTGGCGTCGAGTCTTTTCAAAAGTTTTGCAAAAAACATTGGGTCGCGTTTTGAATAACCAATTTCGTTTTCAGTCACAATTGTGTCAAAAAGAGAATCAAGTTTAAGTTCGCGAAGCACAGGGTATAAAAGTGCATCACCGGTTGCAGATGCTAAAACCAATTTTTTGCCTTGCTGCTTAAGACTTTTAATATAATCAACCACACCATTAATTAATTTTGCTTTCTTTGTGTAATAAACAAACATAAAGTCATACCACACACGCACAACTTCAGCAGGTGTTGCGTTTATCTTGGTTGTGTCTAAGAAAAATTCAGCCATTTCAAGATTGCTTTTTGCACCGTGATTGTTTCTAAAATGAGCGGTTGATTTTGCGCCATAATATTTAAACACATCATAATTAATGGCTTTTCGCCAAAGCCCAACTGAATTAATGATTGTGTTGTCAAAGTCAAAAATGATAATATCTTGTTCCATTTTTTCTCCTTGAAATATATAATATATATTAGCATAATATGACATTGAGTTAATAACAAATTTTGCGAATATTTGAAATTAATGTCAAAAATTTTTGACAACCACTGAATTTAGTTGTTAAAATATGGTTACGAAAATTTAATTTGGAGGCAAATTATGAAGAAATTTTTAAGAACTTTATGCATTGCACTTGTTGCAATTGTTACAGGTGTTGCAATTACAGCATGCAAACCAGGAAGCATTGAAAAAGCAGAAGCAAAAATGGAAAAAGCAGGCTACACTGTTTTAGCATATGACGCAAGTGATGATGCTGAAGGTTTCGTTGGTGGATTCATTGCTATGGATATTTCTGCTGGTGAATCTATGTGTGCAATTTTATTTGAAAGCAAAGAAGACGCTGAAAAATATGCTGAACTCAACACAAAGACCGAATATGGTGAAGTTAAAGTTGAAGGCAAGTGGGTTTTTGCTGGAAGCGAAGGCGCAATCAAGGCGTTTAAGAAATAAAACAAACAAAGAAAAAGACAATCAGTTGATTGTCTTTTTTTTATGCTTAAAATTTTATTCTTCTTCGTCTTTTTTCTTAATTTTGTCGCTCTTTATAAATCTTCTAACTTTAGGAATATCAGGAACATCTTTTCTCATTGGTCCACTTTCTTGAGTTACCACTGATTTGTGACGCTCTGAAGTGAAAAGATTTGGTCCAAAAAGTTCGTAAAAACTTTTCACACTTCCAACAACCTGAATGTCTTCAATGTCTGAATAGAAAGTGATTTCAACATTTTCAAAGGAAGATGTTTCGCCTTGTTTTAAAGAGTTAAATCTGTAAGAAATCAAACCGTGGCAAATTGCGTTTCTAATTGCACGAAGAGTAAAGCACACATCTGTTGGGTCTTTAACCACTGTTTTGTTGCCTTTATGAATGTATGAAATATTGTTAAAATCAAACCCAGAAAAGAATTGTTTTTGAGCGTTTGAGAGTTCAGTGTAGTCAGTGTTTCTAAGAGTGTCTTCATAAAACGAACTCAAAACAAGGTCGGTGTAAGCCAAAAGTGCAACAATGTTAACGGCTGTTTCAACAGGCAAATATTGAAGATCTTCAGGGTCATAAAAATCCATATTTGATGATGAAAGTTTTTCATGTGCATCAATTTTTGCTTGTATGGTTGCATATTTTGATTGAATTTCTTCACTGCGGCGAATTCCGTCTTGAAGAAGGGCAATGTTTGGTTTCTTTTGACCTTTTATAAATGCAATTCTCTTTTGAAGTGATTCATATTCTTGAATGAGTGCTTCCATTTCTTGGTGAAGGTCGCTGCCTTCATAAATGGCGTTTTTGGTTTCTCTTTTTTCAAGTTCTTTTGAAACAAGTTGTTGAAGGTTATAAATGATAAGTGGACTGATTGTTTCATTTGCCTGTTTTAAAAAGTTTGGACTTTTCTCTAAAATATTCAAAAGAATTTCAACTCGGTCTGAAAGTTTAACCTTAAAAAACACAGGTTGATATTTGATTCTTGAATTAACAAAGTTGTTTACTCTGTAAGTGTTTTAAAGTGTCGGCATCAAAAAGATGTTTAATGCTTGAAAGTGCCTGGTTGATTTCTTGTTCGTTACTTAACTTGTTGTTTTGTGCAGGAAGCACATTATACAAAATTTCACGAGCAGCATTTGCATCAAAAGCAGGTTTTTCTTTAACAAAAAGTTCAGAGTAACCACGCATCCACATGGTTGGAACAGAAACATATCCATCATTTGTATAATAGACAATGTTGTCACCATTTCTATAAAAAATGCTGTGTGCTGTGAGATTTCGAATGAGTTTGAAAAATTCTAAGGTTGAAATTGGTTCAGCCTTTGGTGTGTGAAGTTCAGGTTCAGGGGTTCTAAGAACCAAAGTGTTTCTTCCGTTTTTTGAAGTGATTGAATAAGTCGCACCTTGAATTTTGCAAAGTGAAGCCTTTAAACCTTTTTTGCTATCAACAAACTTAGCACCATAGTTTTCAACAATACGCTGAGTTTCTTCACGAGTTAAACTTCTAAGGTTGAAAGTTCCGCCAATAATTTTGTCATATTCGCGGTCTTCAACGGTGTCTGACTCAAAAGTTTGCATACTTAAAAAACCGGTTGTTGCGAGCCCAAAATAAATAAGTTCAGGGTCGCTGATGTCGTCAAAATTAATATTTGTTCCAACACCAACCGTGGTGATATTGTTATACATCTTGTGCAAAATATATCTTATTGAGTCGGCAACAAAACATCTTGCTTGCGACTCAGTGAAATCTTCGGCTAATGGATTGAATTTTTGTTCGTCTGCCATGATACCTCCAAATATATAGTTATTATAACATAAATTGCTATATTAGTCAATAGTTGATAGTTTCAAGGATTGTAAATATGTATGGAAAAAATATTAAAAAATTTAAAAATAATCAGCAAAAAAATCTTTAAAATATTTCGAGGTGTGGCATATTTTTTTGATTTTTTTGATTGAAACATGGTATAATGAAATCAGGATATCTTTGGAGGTTAAACAATGGATATTGATTTAAAAAATGAAGCAGGCGAATTTAAGTATCGCGTGGTTGGAATTTTGTTTGATGAGCAAAACAGAGTGCTTATTCAAAAAGTTGCAGACAATCCATTTTATTGTCTTCCTGGTGGAAGGGTTGAACTTGGTGAGTCTTCAATTGAAGCAGTTAAAAGAGAACTTGAAGAAGAACTTGGCTTTGATGTTGTTGTTGAAAAACCATTATTCTTCTTAGAAAACTTCTTCAACAGAGCAAGTGGTGCTGAAGTTCATGAAATAGGCATTTTCTTTAGGGTGACAAGTTCAGTTGCACCAAAAGAAGATTGGGAAATTGTTGAAAATGATAAGGGCATTTTAAAAACATTAAGATATAAATGGGTGACACTTAAAGAACTTGAAAATGAAGATTTAAGACCAGCCTTTTTGAAAGAAAAACTTTTGAACTTAAATGAAGATTTTGAACAAATCATTCTTCGTGACGGTGAAAAAGTTAAATAAAAATAGAGGTGAGTGAAATGTATGCTTTGTCGCAAATTTTGATGGCGGTTGCAATCATAGTTTATTTTGTATCTCAATTTTTGGGAAACAAAAAACCTATTTTAAGTTCATTGATTTGGATGATTTATTTAGGTTTACACACAGTTCATTATTATTGTTTAGAGGCTTACACAGGTGCATGGCTTGTTCTTTTAAGTGGAATTGTTATGTTTGCCGCAGGTTGGTTTAACAAAAACAAAAAAGTCATTTATTCATTGTTTAGTGCTTCATCGTTAGTCATTGTGCTTGTCACAGTTTTGACTTGGAACACTGCTGTTTCACTTTTGCCAATGTTTAATGCGTTGCTTTGTTTTGTGATTTATTTAATTAAAAATCCTTATGTCAGCATTGCGTTAACAATTGTTTCAGGTGTGCTTGAATTGATTTATATGGTTTTATTTGCAAGTTGGGTTGGTCTTGCTTTTGAAATAATTATATTATTGCTTGGCATTTTTAGTCTTGTGATGATGATTTGGGGAAGCAAAGTGCAAAAACAATTTCAACAATTAGAGCAAGAATTAGACCAAGAAAATGCACAAGAACCAGAATTAGAACAAGAATAGAAAAAACAAAAACAAGAGAAATTCTCTTGTTTTTTTGTTGCTTGATTTGATAATTCTTGATTTGTTTGTTATACTAAGGTTAATAAATTTATTTGAGGTTTTTTATGAACGAAAAGAAACTTGTTTTGAAACTTATTGAGAAAAATTTTCATATTGCAACTGCTGAAAGTTGCACAGGTGGAATGCTTGCCGCAACAATTATTAATGTTCCAATGGCATCAAAAGTGATTAATGAAAGTGTGGTGACTTATGCAAATGAGGCAAAAATTAAATATTGCTCAGTCAATCCCAAAACCATTGAAGAACTTGGTGTGGTGAGTGAAGAAGTTGCTGGTCAAATGGCAAGGGGAATTGCATGGTCGGCAAATGCTGAAGTTGGTGTTGGCATTTCAGGAATTGCGGGTCCTTCAGGTGGCACAGATAAAAAACCGGTTGGAATGGTTTGCTTTGGAATTTTTGTTGACGGAAAACTTTCAACTTACACCAAATATTTCAAAGGTTCAAGAACTGCGGTTCGAAAGAAAAGCACAAACTTTGCAATAAATAAACTTATTGAACTTTTAGGCTAAACAAAAAAACTACCAAAAATTGGTAGTTTTTTTTATTGTTGATTGTGATGTGTTTTTGTTCTTGGCTTAATGAATGTTAAAATTACAAACACGATTTGAACAGGAATTCCTGTGAAGAAAACCAGCCAAAATCTATATTGATAAAACTCTAAAAATATTGCCAAAATAAGTGTCCACAATAGTATGGTTGAAAGCACAAAACGATAAATTCTGTGGTTATAAAAAAGCATTAGAATCATGCACGAAACAGGAATTGCCCAAATGAAGAGTGTCCAAAGGTTTTTGCCGTAAACCGTTTGAGCATAAACAAAAATGGTTATTGCAAACGACCAAACAGCCATAACAATTAAAAGTGCGGTGCAGATTTGGCTGACTCTTCTTGTTTTTTCTTGTTTATCAAGTGTTTGTGAAATGTTTTCTTTAAAAAGAGATTCAAGTGGAACATCATAAATCTCGCTAATCTTTTCGAGTGTTTCCACGCTAGGAGTAATTTCAGCGTGTTCCCACCTTGAAATTGTGTTGTCACTATACTTTAATTTCTCAGCAAGGTCGTTTTGAGTTAAGTTACATTTTTTTCTAAGTGCAACAAGGTTCTCTGCAATGATTTCTGCAATAGGTTTCATACGCGTTCTCCTCTATAAATATAATAGCAGATTTAAAGTTAAAAATCAACGCTTTGAAAATAAAAATTCCCAGATAAATTGGAATTTTAAAGGGCAATTCCCAGAAAATGGGAATGACTTTTTTGTGTTTGGGAATTGATTTTTTAAGTTGGAAGAAAATTCAGGTTAATTAACTTGATTTGAAAGCATAAATTTGTGATAATGCTAGTGTAAATTTTTTACGACAAGGAGATTTTTATGACAAACGCAGAAGTAAAATATACAAAAGGCGAAATTCCTATTTTCTTTTCAACTGACAATAATTACATTCCATTTTTAGATGTCACAATAAGATCACTTATTGCAAATGCGTCTAGAGATTATAAATATCATATCGTGGTTTTAAACACAGGTCTTGACGAAGAAAGAACCAGCAAAATTAAAGAACTTGAAGACGAAAACTTTCAAATTGATTTTGCAGACATTTCTTATGCTGTTAAAGACATTGAATATAAACTTCCAAATGAGCAACATTTTGGCTTAGCAACATGGTATAGACTTTTCATTCAAAGTTTATTCCCTCAATATGAAAAAATCATTTATATTGATTGCGACCTTATTGTTGAAGGTGACATTTCAGAACTTTATAACACAGACCTTGAAGATAATTATGTTGCTGGTGTTGTTGAACATTGGATTTTGCACTCACCAATTTTCAGTTATTACACAAAAGAGGCAGTTGGCATTGATAGCAAATATTACATCAATGCTGGTGTTGCTGTTATGGACCTTAATAAGTTTAGGGAAAACCAAATTGAACAAAAATTTGTTGATTTAATCAATACTTACAATTTTGATGTTATTGACCCTGACCAATCATATTTAAACTACCTTTGCCAAGGCAAAATTAAATATCTTCCATTTGAATGGAACAGAACTCCACTTGAAAATGTTGAATGTGAAAACCCAAAAATCATTCACTATGCACTTGGAATGAAGCCATGGCATGACCCAAAAATGTTCCTTGCTGAGCATTTCTGGAAATATGCTGAAACTTCACCATTCTATGATGAAATTAAAGCAATGCCTGAAAAGTTCACAACTCTTGCAAGACTCAAGAAAGAAAGAGCAGGCATTGACATTCAAATTAAAGCGTTTGAATATGCTGATGGTGAAAACACTTTCAAAAAGAAACTTATCGACAAAGCATTTGATTAATCTAAAAAAATATGTTAAGGTGATGTTATGGAAAAGTCGAAAGAGCGTTTGAAAATTTTAGAGAGAATTGATGAGTTTGAAAGAGCCGAGAGATGGGACGAAGATGTTGAAGACGACCCAGAAACCATTGAACTTCTTCCAAACGAAATCGATTATTTGAATAAAAGGCTTTCTAGCAAGATTAAAAGTTGGATAGCCAATTTTCTTGGCACAAGATTTTTCGAAAAAATGATAAAACAAGGCGCACTTCGAATTAAAGAAGTTCGTGGCATTGAAAACTTTTTGGCTGTTAAAGGTGGTGCAATCATCACAAGCAATCACTTTAATGTTGCTGATAATTATGTGATTTGGCATTCAATCAAAAAGCATATGAAAAAGGGTTTGAAGCAAAAGAAACTTTACAAAGTTATTCGTGAGGGAAATTACACCGCTTCACCTCCACCTTTTAGAATGATTCTTCGTCATTGCAACACACTTCCGCTTTCTTCAAATAAAGAAACAATGCGTAAGTTTATGCGTTCAGTTGACATACTACTCAAGCGTGGCGAAAAGATTTTGGTTTATCCTGAGCAGGGAATGTGGTGGAACTACAGAAAACCTCGTCCACTTAAAAACGGAGCATTCAGGTTTGCAGTCAACGCCATGAAACCGGTGATTCCAATGTTCATTACAATGGAAGATTCTGCTGATATTGGTCCTGATGGTTTTCCAATTCAGGAACACACACTTCACATCATGCCTGCAATTTATCCTGATGAAAACCTTGCAAAGCCAGAAAATGTTAAGAATATGCGTGAACAAAACTATGCGCTTTGGGTTAAAACTTATGAAGAATTTTATAATAAACCTTTAACATATTTAAAATAATCTTTTAAACTGTTGGGTTTGGAGAGTTTATGATTTTATATTTATCAATCGTGTTTGGTGGAACGGCTTTGATTTCACTTTTAAACATTTTGCTTGGAAGTTATAACTTTAATCATTCAGCCCTTTGGGTGATATGTGCAGTTGTGCTTTCAGTTATTGTTGAAATTGCAATTCAAGGCGTGGTTGCAACCATTGTGAAACACTTGCCAAACAAATGGTTTTCACATGACAGAAAACTTTTCAAAATTTCAAAACATGAACGCAAGTTCTATGAAAAAATAAAAATTCGTTCTTGGAAAGATAAAGTTTGGGAACTTGGTGCACTTGGTGGTTTTAGAAAAAACAAAATCGCTGACCCAAACAGCCCTGAATATTTGCTTCAATTTGTGGTTGAATCAAACAAGGGAGTGACCGACCATGTGGTTGGAATGCTTGTCAGTTTTTTGGTAATCTTCATTTTGCCACTTAAATATGCACTTCGAATTGGGCTTCCTGTTGCACTTGTTGCTTGTTTATTATGCATTCTTCCAACAATGATTTTGAGATATAACATTCCAAAACTTATGGTTGCTTATGAAAGAGCAAGAAGAACAGCAGCCTTAAAAGCAGAACAAGAAGAATCTCAAGACAAACCTGAAAAGGTTGAAGAAGAAAAGACTGAACCTGCAAAAACTGAAGAGCCTGAAACGGTTGAAACAGAAAAAGATGCAGAAACAAAAACAGAAAACAACCAAGCCGAAGAAAAATAAATAAAAAATAATAAAAAATGTTAAAAATAGCACACTAATAATAGGTGCTATTTTTTTTAATTTATTTTAATAAATTAAACATTATTATTTTGAGAGCAATCTTTGATTGTGATATACTGAAAATGAGAAAAAAGGTGGAGTATTCGCTTATGAAAAAATTTATTAAATATTTATTTATTTTTTGTGTTTTAATTTCAGGTGTTTTCGTTAAAAACTTAACTGTTTCTAACGAAATTGTTGCAAGCGCGGCAAGCACTTATGAAACTGATTTCATCAATGCATTTGCTGATGATGAAAATTTGAGCAGAATTCAGTCATCGTCACTCAGTCAAACATCTTTCAACATTTTAGATAGGGTTGACTATGAGTTTTATGACCAAGACCAATATGGCACCTGCTATGCCTTTTCTCTTGCACAAATGCTTAATTTAAGTTATGAGTATAAGACAGGCGAACACATTAGACTTTCAGCGATTGCTCTTGCCCTTCAATTTAGAAACATATTTTTCAATGACGGTTCTTATGGTTTCGAGATTATTCAAAACAGTTATAATCTTGATTATGTTAGCGAATATGATTTTCCTTATGAAATTGCGAAAATGTATTATGACGCACAAACAACAACCAAAGATGTTAATTTGAACTTTGAAGGCAAAGAAATTCTTGATGTTGAAGAATATTACTATTTCCCATTAATTTCTTCAACATTCTCAACAGAAACAAGAAACCTTTGTGTTGAAAACATCAAAAAAGCACTCGTGTTAGATGGTGCGCTCACAATGGGCATCAACTATACAGTTAAAACAAGTGGAGAATATCTCATTTATGAACCAACAGTTGCTTCTATTGGTGGACACGCAATGACTGTTGTTGGTTTTGATGACAACTTTCCAGGTTCAGTGTTTGGGCACGCAACCAACGGTGCGTTTATCATTATGAACAGTTGGGGAGCAAATGACCCTTATCTATATATATCATATGAAGATGTTTCTGCTTTTAATTATCTTATGGGTGCAGCCGGATTTATTGATGCTGATGAAAGAGCAGAAGAAGTTTCAAGCGTAAGCAAAGCATATTATGGGCTTCAAGATGATTTATTCTATAAACAAGACCTCACAGAAAATCTCGAACTTGGTTATTTGATTGAAAACACAACAGGCAATTCTTACTTATCACAAATTGATTTGCAACCACTTTATCAAGACTTTGACATTTATTATCATGCTGCAGACATCAAACTTTATGTTGGTGCAAACACTTTAGATTTAGAAAATGGCAGTTTTGAATATATTGGCGATTTCGACATTGCTGGTGGCGTTAACAAAATTGTTTTAAACACACCAATTGAAGTTGCTGAAAACTTCTCAATCAAAATTGTTATTACTGACGATGTTCATAAATTCAGTTATCTTGACGAAGGCAACCAAAACTTCACAGCGTATTATAAATTAAACAACAATTGGTCAAAGGTCTATCTTTCAGAAGATAACTACAGCCTTGTAAGAACACCTTATTATGTTCGTGCACTCTTTACTGATGGCACAGATTATGACATTTCATATACAAATCCAGATGAAAACAATCATCAAACAAATTCTGTGAATGCTGTTGAATTTGATTTATCTTCAAGTGCCAACACAGAAATTGAATCTGTTGGTGTTCAAATTTTTAGAAATACAACAGCAAACGCAAGTTTTTCAAACTTCTCAATGGTTGAAGATGAAGTTAGCAGCGAGTTTGAAATTGTTGCAACAACATCAAGTGTGAAACTCACAAAAAAAGCCTTTTCTGGCGGAACTTACAAAGTTGTGATTAATATCAACAATGGTGAGAAAAAGTTTACAAAGTTCTTGTTCTTCGATGACGGAATCGACATTCACTGCTTTGATACTTATCGTTATATTGATATTTGGGAAGACGCTTATAAATATTTCTCAGTTTATTCAAACACACTTTCAGCAAACATTGTGAACATTACAATTCCTGATTCATATAAAATTTTCCGTGTGTCAAATAACACATTTTTAGACAGCATTTTTGCTTTCGGTTCAACTGACATCACATTTTCAGCAGAATATTCAACCGACACATCTCAAAGAATCTCAAGAGCAGAAGTGACATTTTTAAATTCTGCACTTGGAACTTCAAGAAAAGTAACTTTTAATTTTATTTATGACAAAGCAAATTTGGTTTTTTATGTAACAAAACTTGCAAATGCAACTCATTCAAACCCTCAAACAGTCAGTGCAAATTATAATCACACACTCACAGCGGCAACTGCTCCAAACCACACATTTGCTGGTTGGTATACAGATGAATCTTTCACAACACCTGCCACCAACATTTACGAAGGCAAGAGTGGACAAATTCTTTATTACTATGCAAAGTTTGTTGAAAAAACTGTTCCAAGCGTTGCAAAAAAAGCAAGTTATGACGATGTAAACAATGTGCTTACAGTCACACTTGATTTTTCAGGTTATAACCTTGCAATTTATGACACTATTCAAATTTACAACATTAGACACACATTCAAAACAATCACAGTTCCAGAAGATTTCAATATTTTAAAAACCGCTTTAAATAATAATAAATATGAATATCAAATTTATGTTGAACCTGCAGATATGAACGCAATCAACACAATCACATTTAATTTGATGATTATGAGATGGGACTATCGTGAGCAATATGGTTTTTATGACACACTTTCACAAAGTGTTTCATTGACTGACAAAGTTAAAATCACATTCACAAAAACCGGAAATGGTGAAGTTTACAACTCACTTACCGGCGACATCATTGAAAGTGGCGATCTTTATTTGCCTTATGGAAGCAAACTTGACATCAACTTTGTTCCTGAAGATAATCATCAAATCAAAAGCATTTTAGTTGATGGTATATCAATTATTGTTGCTGATGAGTACTGCTTTGCAAACCTTATCAAAAACTATACTTTTGCAATTGAATTTGAACTTATCACTTATCAAATTTCAGCACTTGTTACAGGTGATGGCTCACTTGACAAAGCACTCACCGAACTTTATGAAAGAGGCACAACTGTAACTTATAACTTCACTCCAAACGAAGGAAGTTACTTAAAAATGCTTCAGGTTGACGGCGTGTCACTTTCTGTGACAGATGTCACAAGTTACACATTCTTCGACATCAAAGAAAACCATGTAATCATCATTGAGTTTGCTCCTTATGAATATACCATTGAAGCAAGAATTGTTGGTGAGGGCGACATCGGTCAGCCACTTATCAAAAATGTAAATTATGGTGACGATGTGGTTTACACATTCACACCAAATGTCGGCTATCATTTAAAACAAATCACTGTTGATGGCACAGAAATTGCACTTACTAATAATTACACATTTGAGAATGTGACGCAAAACCACATCATTTATGTTAAGTTCGAAAAAGATGTAATAAACATTACATTAACCGTTAGCGGAAACGGAAACATTAAAGCAAAGAAAGTGTCTTCAGGAAGCATTCTTGAAAACACAGCAACAGAAGTTACATTCAGCGTTGAATATGAAGAAAGTTTAATCTTTGAGTTTGCTGGTGACGAAGGCTTCACCGTTGGTTCAATTTTGTTTAATGGAGCAACTCTTGAAGCACAAGACAGTCTTACATTAAACAGCATTATTGACGATGTTGAACTCACAGTTTTCTTTGTTTTAAAAACTTATGAATTAAAAGTTGTAATTAGCGGAAGCGGTGTAACAAACCATGGAAACAACATTGTTAGAAATCATGGTGACAGCGTTTCATACACATTCACACCAAGCACAGGTTATGAGATTGAAAAGGTTATTGTTGACGGTGTTGATAAAGGCGTTATAACTGAATATACTTTTGAAAACATCACTTCAAGTCACATAATCAATATTACATTTGTCATTCAAAAATTCGAAGTTAAGTGGTTTAACTATAACGGAACACTTATTACAACATCTTCATTTAATTATGGCACAGTTCCAACAGCAACTTTTGATAATCCAACAAGACCTGCTGAAGGAAATTATGTTTACGACTTTACCGGCTGGAACACTGCAGCAGACGGTTCAGGTTTTGAAATCACCCCAGCAACCGAAAACATAAGTTATTATGCACAGTTTTATAAACACTTAGTTCAATTTGCAATCAAGGTTAGTGCAGGTGCAAATGGAGAAATCTCTCCAAAAGGCAATGCTTCAAATGATGTTATGGTTGAATATGGTGCAAACAAAACATTCACATTTGTTCCAAGTCATGGCTATCATGTTTCAAAGGTTTATGTTGATGGCAAAACTGTTGAAAATTTAGAGTCTTACACATTTGAAAATGTAACCGGTTCACACACAATTTCTGTTGTGTTTAAAAGAAACGATTTCAAAGCAACAGTTGTTAGTGATGATGAAATGGGAACAGTGTCTGGCTCAAGATGGTTTGAGAATGGCGAAAGAGCAACTTACAAAATCACACCAAAAGAAGGCTTCATTGTTGAATCAGTGTTTGTTAATGGCAAAAAAGTTAACTGCACTGATAACACCATTGTTGTTGAAAATGTAACAGAAGACATTGAAATTGTGGTTAGTTATGTTTCAGCAAAAGACAGCAAAACATTTACAAACTTCACAAAAACACTTATTTTTGGTGGAGTAGGTATTGCTGTTATCGGCGTTGGTTTTGCAGTGGTTTACTTTATTAAAATTAAAGGCAAAGCAAAAAAGACCGCTGAAGACGACGAATATGACGAAAAATAGACAAAACTTGAAATTTATTTGCTTTTGTGATATAATATTGTTAAGTTAAACAAGTGTTTGTTTAACTAGCAATAATTTGTTGCGAAAGGGAGAAATATTATGAAATTTTCACCAAAAGCGAAAGGTATGAAACTTGGGCTTTATAGCGATATTGGACTTGAATTTAGCATGCCTAAGGGAATGAATGTTAGGTTTGACACAGTAACTGGTTCTGGGTCATTCCAGTTTTTCGTTGGTAAAAAACCTGTTACTCCAATCATGATTTCAATCGAAAATGACCAAGATGCAAGATATATTGCAACTTTGAGAACTGGTGAAAGAGTTCCAATTGATTTTGAGAAACAAGCAATTGGCAAACCATTTCTTGATAAAATTGAAAACACTTATATCGGTTTAGATTGCGAGATTGTATTTGATGTTTTAACGGGCAAGCCTGAACCATATTTTTTAGATAAAAGACGTTTTAAAATGGCTTTTGAAAACGGCTATTTATTGCGTTCACTAATCGGTGTTAAAAACCGAGAGGGCAAGTGTGCAATCTTTGATGCATATAGCAAAAAGTTAATCACAGACTTTGTGTTAGACCCAGATAATTATGGTTTGGTTGGTGCACTAAATCTTGAAACCAACACAATGTTTAAGTCTTACTACATTGTTCAAACCATTCCTGAAGAAAAAGAAACAACTGACAAAACAGCAAAAAAATTCATCATTGTTGGTGACGACGGTCAGTTTGTTGCAGACTTCGTTTCACATAAATATTTATGGAATCACACTCATGAAGAAAGGCAACCTGACGGAAGCACAAAACAATTTTCTTATGTGGCATTTGCTGAGAAAGACGCCAATGCTGAAATTAAAACAAGAATTTTAAAAGTTGATATTGAATCTGGAAAGGTTGAAAAAATGTATCAACTTCCACTTATTGCGATTAAATCAATCAAAGCCGACAAATCATTTGTTGAAACAAATGACGGAAGGGTTGTGCTTATTACTGCAAGTCCTGAAAAACAGGCGAGTATGGGTGCTTATGCATTGAATGAAAACGGAACTGTTGAAACCCTTTTAGATAATGTTAACACCGAAATTGAATATACCGGTCATTATAAAAAAGGCAGATTTTTAACATACAAAAACCCTGAAACTGTTGGAAAGATTGCTCTTGACGGAAAGGCTAGAACATTTGAAGTTAAAAAGGCTGAGTTTATCAGCCTTGCGAAGAAATATTTTGGAGAATCAAACCCAAGCGCGATAAGGCCAAAACTTCAAAAACTTGAAGAACAGGTTGCACCTTCAGGCAAGAAAAAACCGACAGGTGGCGGACCAAGTGGTGGTGATGGACCTAACGGAAGCGGCTTTGGTGGTTAATGATAAGGAGTTTTTATGAGCGAAAATATTGTTAGTGGAAAAGATTTTTTAGATAAAATTGTGACCGTTAAAATGGATAGACCCTTAGGCACAGCGCACCCAAAACATGGCTTTATTTATGAAGTTAACTATGGTTATATTGAAGGCACTGTTTCAGGTGATGGTGAAGAACTTGATGCCTATGTGGTTGGTGAGCACAAACCACTTGAAACTTTCGAAGGTAGAGTTGTTGCTGTGATTCACAGAACCAATGACAATGACGACAAACTTGTTGTTATGGAAGATGGCAGAAATTATAGTGACGACCAACTTGAAGCACTTTTAGAGTTTCAAGAAAGATTTTTTGAACATATCATTTTAAGACCAAATAAATAATAAGAAAAATAAAAACGACCAAACTTGGTCGTTTTTTATTGTTCATTTGTTTCATTATCTTCAGTTTTTTCTGGCTCGTCATTATCAAGTTTTCGAAGTTCTCTAAACTTCATTTTTGCGGCAAAAAGACTTTTTCTTGGCTTTTCACGAATGTCTAAAAAGTTTTGTTTGATTGCTGAAAAATTTCTGCGAATGATAATTTTTGCAACTTCAAACAAAATGTTGATTACTGTGAAAGTGAATGAAACCACAGCCCACATCACTGCCGAAAAGTCGGTTGTTCCGGTGATGATAAGTGCGTTAACAGCGGTTGCAATTGAAAGCACAAAGTTAAGTGTTTGAATGAAATATTTCAAAAAGTTGGTTGCACTTTTATAGTTTTTCAGTTGCCTGTTCATTCGTTTTCGATTGCCAAGATTGATTAAAATTAAAAGCAAAAACGCAACGCCATAAGCAAGCAGAATCCACTTGATAAGTGTGGCTAAAAATGTGCTGATTGAAAGGTTATAAATAACAAAAAATGTGTATGCCGAATAAATGGTGATTGAAATCAAATTCCATAAGAAAAAGAACACTTGAATTTTTGACCACTTTTCCTTTTTTTCAGGAACAGGCTCAGGTGTGCTTGCAATGTTCGACTCTTTTTCAATAGGTTTTCTTTTAAATAACTTGAACATAATTAAATTATATTGATTATTTGTCATAAAATCAAACACATAGCAAAAACATATTGAAAATTTTTAACAGATTATATTATAATAGAGGCACAAAAGGGGATTTATGGAAAAATTAGAACTTAAAGCAAAAAAAATCAATACTCATAACATGAGAAAGATGTTTCCAATTTACAAAAAACATAAGGGAATGTTTGTTCTCACAATGATTTTTATGATTATGTCAGGCGTGCTTGGAATTTTGCAACCAATCTTTTCAGCAAACGCACTTGCAAGCCTTGCAACCGCACAGTTTGAACAGGCTGTCAGGTTCACACTCATAATGTGTTCTATTAGTCTTGTTAAAATTGTGATAAACTGCGTTGAAGAATATTGTTATGTGAAACTCGTTTTGAAAATGCAATACACCTTAACAGAAATGGTGATAAACGCAATCAACTCAACCAAAATGAAAATTTTAGACAGCACACAACTTGGTGCACTTGCTGAAAGACTTTCAGGCGATGTAAACTCTGTTGCAGATGTGTTTATCGATATGCTTGATTTAATTTTCGGCATAATCACAAACCTTGTGTTCCTTTTATATATCGCATATTTAAACATTTATATGTTCTTGATTCTCTTGGGCTATGTGCTTATTCTTTATGTGGTTTGCACCATAAGGTCAAGAATCTGGATTCGTGGCAGAAAAATCACAAAGAAAGCAAAAGACATTGCAAGGTCGGCTTATTTTGAACAAATTAATGGCATTCGCGATGTCAAACTTTTAAATATAAAAGAAAATGTTACAAAATTCTCAAATGAAAAGCACAAAGAAGCGCTTAAAATTGAAAACAGCATAAGCATCAAGAGAAATATCATTCGCAGAGTTCAAACGGCAATTTCAACCATTTTTGAACTTACATTCTTAATTATTGGAATTTCGTTTGTTAAAAATGAAATGATTCTTCTTGCAGGGCTTTTGGTGGTTTATAATTATTATGGCAGGGTTGAAAACCTTGTGTCGTTCATGTCAAGGTTCAAAGAGTTTAAAGCCGAAGGCGAAATTTCGGCAACACGAATTTTTGAAATTTTGGAAGACTATGAAAAAGAAGAGTTTGGAACAGAAGAACTCGAAAACTTTTCAGGAAGAATTGAACTTAAAAATGTTAAGTTTGGCTACACTGATGAAGACGAAGTTTTGTCTGGCATTGATATGGTTTTTGAAGAAAACAAAATCACCGCCATTGTTGGAAAGAGTGGCAGTGGAAAAACAACCATTTTAAGTTTGCTTTCAAAACTTTATGATGCAAAGTCTGGTGAAATTTTGCTTGATAGCAAAAATATAAATGACCTTACTGAAAAATCGATTCACTCAAACATCGGCGAAATTTCACAAGCACCTTATATTTTTAACGCAAGCATAAAGCAAAATCTTTTGTTTGTGAAGCCTGACGCCACCGACGAAGAACTTGTGAAAGTTTTGAAAGATGCCGAAATTTATAAAGACATCAAAAATATGCCAAACGGAATCGATACCGAAATTGGCGAAAATGGCGTTAAACTTTCAGGCGGTCAAAAGCAAAGAGTTGCAATTGCAAGGCTTCTTTTGATGAACAGCAAAGTGATTGTGTTTGATGAAGCCACCAGCGCGCTTGACAACAACAGCCAAAACAAAATTGTTGAAATGCTTGAAAAATATAAGTCTTCAAAAACAATAATCATTGTTGCACACAGGCTTTCAACTATTGTGAATGCAGACAAAATTTATATGCTTGATGGTGGAAAAATTATTGCGAGCGGCACCCATAAAGAACTTATGCGACACTCAAAAGAATATCACGAACTTTATAAAATGGAAGAAAAGAGTGCAAAAGAAAATTTTGAAACCGAAGAAAATTAAGATATGGCAAACGCCATATCTTTTTATTTGTTTTGAAATAGATTGAAAGTGTGATAATATGAAACTATGGTTATTAGATATGCAAACGAAAAAGATAATTTCAAAACCCTTGCAAAACTTATGTATGAAACCGATAGATACATTTATCCTTATTGGTTTGAAACAAAAGAAGAAGGCATTGAAGAAATTTCAAAACTGCTAACAAAAGAGCATACTTCGTTTTTTTACAAAAAATGTATTGTTGCTGAAGTTGACGGCGAAATTGTGGGAATGCTGTTATATTTCGATGACACCAGCCCACTTGATTTTGCTTATGCCGACATAATTGGCAAAAATTTCAATTATTCATACACATTGAAAAACTATGTGATTCCACTTGAAAAAAGCATAAAAGAAAATCAGTCTTATGTTGCAGGCGTTCGAGTTAGTGACACTCACTCAAGAAGGGGAATTGCTCAAAGTTTGTTTAAGTTTTATTTTGATTCTTTAAAAAAAGACACCATTGTAAAAATTGATGTGCTTGTTGAAAATGAACCAGCATTTAATCTTTATAAAAAATTAGGCTTTGAAATTGTGACAAAATATCAAGGCTTTAATGGTTATCGCAAAAAGCGAGTTGAGTGTTATTCAATGCAAAAAATAATAAAATAAAAAGACTCATTTATGAGTCTTTTTTATTTATAAATTCAAGCACAAACTTAATTAAATTTTCATTGTTTTCGTGTTCTAATTGTTTTGATAAAAACAAATATTCTTCAAAAAGTTTTCGTTGCTCAAGTGAAAGAGAATTTTTAAAATAGACTTCTTTTAAAGTCGTTTTAGATTCTATTTCACTTATTTTATATTCTTTTTCTCTTGGTTTTAAATATGCCTCATAAATTTTAATATGTTTATCCATAAAAACTCCATAATTATTATAACAACCATTTGGTTATTTGTAAATAAAATACAACCATTTGGTTTATATTTTATTTATGAATAAGAAAAAAGTAACAGAAGTTTTTGCTGAAAGATTAAAAGAACTTCGTGAAGACAACAAGGTTAGTTTGAAAAAGTTGGGCGAAGCAATCGGCGTGTCAGATATTGCAATTAGCAGGTGGGAAAATTTAAAAAGAATTCCAAACATTGAAGTGCTTTCTGCTATTGCAGATTATTTCGCAGTTTCAACAGACTTTTTACTTGGCAAAAAAGATGATTAAAAGACTCATTTAAGAGTCTTTTTTGTTTACTTGAGTATATTATATAAGTAGATTTCTACTATGTCAAATAATTTAAGTATTTTTCTACTATTATAATAGTATGGAAAATAAATTTGCTGAAAGGCTGTTTGAATTAAGACAAGAAAGACATTTATCACAAGAATCTGTTGCAAAAGCGGTTGGCGTATCTCAAAAGTCTATTGATTTTTGGGAAAAAGGTGTTAATGAACCAAAGTTAAGTTACATCGTTAAACTTGCAATATTTTTTAATGTATCTTGTGATTTTTTAACAGGTTTAAAAGATGAATAAAAAAATAAAAAGACTCTTGATTTCAAGAGTCTTTTATTTTGTTTATTTGTTTGAGTTTATTAGTTCTGCGTGCTTTTCATCAATATATTTAATGAATGCTTCAAGTTCGGTTTTGTTTTCAGGGTTGTTGATTTTATAGTGTCTTGAAACAAGAGTTTTTAAAAGTTCATGGTTTTCATATCTTGAAAGGGCAAGGTTTCTAAGTGCAAGTTTGTCGGCAGATAAAAGTGCTGAAAAACTTTCAATCAAGTCTTCAAGTGGTCTGCCGTTTGCGGAAAGCACATTGTTGCTCATATCTTGAATCAAAAATTCTAAAAACATTTTGAGTTCTGCAACAGGTTGTTCGGTTTCTGCGTATTGCTCTTTAATGAACTTTGATTCGAAATCGTTAACCGCATAAATTCCGTCACGAAGAAGTTTCTTTTCAAGTTTTTCATCAAAGTTAACTTCGTCAACATAAAGCATAAAATAACCAGCGTTGTCATAAGTGTTTTTAATTTCAATAAGTTCTTCTTTATTCATAAAACTTTCCTTTAAAATTTATTTTAAATACATAAGAAGCACGGTGATGTCAGCAGGGCTAACGCCTGAAATTCGGCTTGCCATTCCAACAGAAAGTGGCTTGATTTTGTTAAGTTTTTCACGCGCTTCAAGACGAAGTCCGTCAAGTTTTAAATAATCAAAATCGGCAGGAATCTTCTTTTCTTCAAGTTTCTTTGCTTGAAGGGCTTGCTCTTGTTGACGAGCAAGATAGCCTGAATATTTGGTGTCGATTTCAACAGCGGTAACAACTTCTCTTGAATAACCTTTGAAAAGTTTAAGAGCCTTGTTAAGTGCTTCAAGAGTAACTGCTGGGCGTTTGATTAAACTTTCAACAGTTGCGCCATGTTCTGGGAATTTTTCGCCAACGCTTTCTAAAAATGCTTTGAGTTCTTTGGTTGGTTTAAGGTTTTGTTTAATTTCAGTTTTGAGTTTTTCAATGTTTCTCATTTTGCGTTTAAACTTGTTATAACGCTTGTCGTCAACAAGACCAACTTTTCTTCCAATTTCGGTGAGTCTTTGGTCTGCGTTGTCTTGACGAAGAATAAGTCTAAACTCTGCGCGGCTGGTCATCATTCTGTATGGCTCATTTGTGCCTTTTGTTGTAAGGTCATCAATAAGCACGCCGATGTATGCTTCATCGCGTTTTAAAACAATTTGCTCTTTGCCTTGAAGGTAAAGTGAAGCGTTGATTCCGGCAACAATGCCTTGACCTGCGGCTTCTTCATAACCAGAAGTTCCGTTGATTTGTCCAGCACAGAAAATGCCTTTAACTTTTTTAAACTCAAGTGTTGCATATAAATTAAGTGGGTCAATGCAGTCATATTCAATGGCGTAGGCATATTTCAAAATTTTGGTTTTTTCCATACCTTCAATAGACTCAACCATTTGGTGTTGAATGTCCATTGGCATGCTGGTGCTCATTCCTTGAATGTAAATTGTGTTGTCGTCAAGTGTTTCTGGTTCTAAGAAAATCTGGTGTCTGTCTTTATCAGAAAAACGAACAAATTTTGATTCGATTGAAGGGCAATATCTTGGACCTTCTCCGGTAATCACACCTGAATACATTGGTGCTTTGTCAAGGTTGTTCATAATGATGTCTTTAGTGGCTGGGGAAGTGTATCCAAGCCAGCAAGAACGAATGTTTTTATTAGCCTTTTTTGTAAGGAATGAAAAGGTTTGAATGTTTGTGTCACCTTGTTGCTCGGTGAATTTAGAATAATCAATGGTGTTTCCGTCAACACGAGGAGGGGTTCCTGTTTTGAAACGAAGCACATCAAAGCCAATGTCGATAAGTGATTTGGTTAATCCTTTTGCGTAAGGGAAACCTGATGGGCCTGAATCTTTAATGATTTCACCTGTGATTGTTCTTGCGTTCAAATAAACACCGGTTGTGAGAACCACTGCTTTGGTGTAAAAAGTTTTTCCATCAGCAGTTTTAACGGCTTTAAGTTCGCCATTTTCAACAACAATTTCGGTGCATTCACCGTCATAAATGTAAAGGTTTTCTTGGTTTTCAAGAGTTTTTTGCATTGAGCGGTGATAACCGGTTTTGTCAATTTGTGCACGAAGACTTTGAACAGCAGGACCTTTTCCCATATTGAGCATACGAAGTTGAATGGTGTTTTTGTCGGCTTCAATGCCCATTTGACCACCAAGTGCGTCGATTTCGCAAACAATGTGTCCTTTTGCAGTTCCGCCAATGCTTGGGTTGCAAGGAAGGAAAGCAATGTTGTCACGAACAAGGTTGATAATGAGAGTTTTTTGACCGGTTCTTGCAAGTGCTAAACATGCCTCGCAGCCTGCGTGACCTGCACCAACAACAACGGCGTCAAAAGACTCACCATCATTGATGGTGTATTCTTTGTTTTCTATATTCTTTTCATAGTCGGTGATGTCGTAGTTTTGACTATTCATAAGTTCTCCTAAATTTTTTCTTTCTTTGAAGCAATCACGCTTTGAAGTGACTTGTTCAATGTTTTTGCACAAAGATAATCTTCGCTGTTTGTTGGTTCAAGTTCAAAGCCGAAGTTTGAAAACAAGTGTTTGCTTGCTTCGTTATCTTTGTGAATATAACAGAAAATGCTTTTTGGTTTAACGCCTGCGTACTTTTTGAAGTTTCCAAAAAGTTCGGTGAGCATTTCGTTTCCATAACCTGAGTGTTGATAGTTTGGGTTTAAAACGATATATTGAAAAAACATTTCTGGGTGAGTGGTGTCGATGTCAAACACATCAAAAATAATAAACCCCAAAATTTCATTTTTGTCAGTTTTTGCAACCAGCATTTTCTTGATTTCGCTTTTGCCGATTGAAAAATGTTCATAGTTGGTTGCAATGAGTTCTCCAAGACCAAAAATAAGGTCGTCTTCTAAAATGAAATGCCTGATTGATTCATACTCAGGCTTTCCACGATAAAGGGTGTCCCAACTTTCAATTTGCGGCTTGTCTTCTTGAAGATTAATTGGTTCAAGTTTAAAAGTTTTCATAAGCGTTCTCGTTTGTGTTTATTTTCCTAAACAGAATTTTTTGAAAATTGCATCAATAATTTCTTCGCTTGTGGTGTTTCCGGTGATTTCGCCGATTGCATTGTATGCTTCTTTGATATCAATTGAAACAAGGTCAAGGGTGTCTGCTGAAATGTTTTCAGCCGCTTGGTCAAGTGCTTGTTTTGCACGAGCAAGGGCATCTTTGTGGCGTTCGTTTGTGATAACCACGCTGTCAGCAGGAATACTTGAAATTTGTGTAAGTTCCAAAATTTTGGCTTTAAGTTCGTTGACACCAGAACCTGTTGCTGTGCTGATTAAAATTTCATTTTCAAAAATCTTGTCATTTTTGGTTTCAAGGTCGCTCTTTGTTTTCAAAACGATATATTTTGAATTTTGAATGCTGTCGAAAATTTCAGCGTCTTCTTTTGAAAAGTTGCGGCTTGAGTCAACAAGAAAAAGCACAATGTCTGCTTGTTTGATTAAATTTTTTGCTTTGTCAACGCCAATTTTTTCAACCTTGTCAGCGGTGTCATGAATGCCGGCTGTGTCAATAAGATTAACTTTAATGTCGTCAAGAAGAAAACTGTCTTCAATGGTGTCACGAGTTGTTCCCGCAACATCGGTAACGATTGCTCTTTCTTTTTGAAGCAAGAAATTTAAAAGACTTGATTTTCCAACATTAGGTTTTCCAACAATCAAAACATTGATGCCAGACTTGATTAAACTTCCGGCTTTGGCAGTTTTCAAAACTTCGCCAATTTTTGAAGAAAGGGCAGAAAGTCTTTCTTTCACATTTGCTTTTGTGATAAATTCAATTGTTTCTTCAGGGTAATCAAAAGAAACTTCAATTTCACTTAAAATGTCTGTGAGTTCATCGGCAGCGTCAAATGCAAGTTTACTTAAATTTCCAGATAAAAGTTTAAAGCCTGCACGAACTTCTGCGTCACTTTCTGCGTTAATCATGTCAATCATACCTTCAGCAGAAGAAAGTGTCATTTTTCCGTTTAAAAATGCACGCTTTGTGAACTCGCCATTGGTTGCAAGACGAGCACCAAGTTTGATGCATTCTTTCATTATTCCGTTTGCAATTTGTGTTCCACCATGACATTGAAATTCAACAAGATCTTCGCCGGTGTAGGTAAATGGTGCTTTGAACACAACGCAGAGTGCTTGTTCATTAAATGCACTTGTTTTCACTGTTCCAAGAGTGAGCATTCTTGGGGTGAGATTAGACGCGGTTTTATTTTTTGCAGTAGAAAATATCTGGTCAGCAATTTTAATTGCGTTTGAGCCAGAAAGTCTAACAATAGAAATCGCACCAGAACTTGTTCCGGTTGAGATTGCAACGATTGTATCTTGATTCAAATTTGCCATAACAAACAAATTATAACACTTTTTAAAGATTTTTCAATAATATTTTGTTATTTTTTAATAATTTAAAAAAATTTGTTCCAGGCATAAAGTTTAAAAAAATATATAAACTAAAGATTTGTTTAAATGTTTTTAGTTGTGATATAATGAAAAAGTAAAGGAAAATGGTGGCAAAATGTTAGATTTAGAAGAAATTAGAAATGAAGATATTGTAAGCGGCAGGTTTGATATTTACACTGATGATATCGACTTCACAGAAGACCAATATGTTGAACTTCGAATGAAAGATAAAGTTAGACTTTCAAGTGTTAACCCATATGATATTGAGAATCCAGAAATTTTTGAGCATATCAAAAAAGTTACAGATTACATTAAGCGCGTGGCTGACGCAGTTTGCCCAAACGGATATAAAGTTTTTGACAACAAAATTATATCTTATGTGAAAGTGATTTTAAGTGAAGTTAATAAAAACCCAAATGTTTTAGAAAATGTAAGTGACGCACTTTTCAAAGAAAATTATTTACTTGAGGCAATTTTGATTCGTGATTTGGTTGTTCAATCAAATAAGATAAAAAATGAATACGATGAGGAAAGCGAAGAAATAAATGAATATCTTGGAGATTTATATTTTAAATTTAAACAGATTGAAGAGATTATTAATCGCAAAAAATATAACAAGAAAAACTTTAACAATAACATTGTTATGAAGAAAACAGATGAAAGATATGAAAAAGATGATTTAAGTAAATTTTCAAATAAAGCCCTTATTGATAGAATTAATGATGAAGATAACACTTATTAAAATAAAAAACACTTGGAAATTTCCAAGTGTTTTTTATTAGTTGTCATCTGAACGAGATTCGTTTGCTTTGTTATCAGCAGGAATTTCTTTGATTGTTTCGTCTTCAAAATAGTCATCAGTTTTGTCTGCATTTTTTGGACGAGTGATGTTGCTTTTAAGTTTAACCATAACATATCTGTTTGGTTCGTTGCCATAACTTTCAGTGATAACTTTATCATGGTCAGCAAGGGCAGAGTGAATGATTCTTCTCTCGTATGAATTCATTGCTTCAAACTTAAATTCTTTATGTTCACGAATAACTTTGCCAGCAGTTCTCTTTGCAAGGTTTGTTAAAATTTCTTGACGCTTTTTAGCGTAGTTATTGCTGTCAACTGTAACTCTTTTAATTTCATCTCTAGCCTTTCCATTGTTGTAAATTGCGTTTGCAATGATTTGGAATTCTTCGATAGAGTCGCCACGCTTTCCAATAAAGAGTGCTGAGTCTTCACCGGTAACATTAACGAAGAAATCATTTTCTCTTTCTTCAACATAAACATTAAGGTTAAGACCCATAAGACCGATTAATTTTTCAATAAGTTCTTTAACTTTTGCTTCTTCTTCTGATGAAGTGTTGAGTGAAATTCTTACTCTTGCTTTGTTAAAAAGACCTGCTTGTTCAAGAATTTCAATGTTAACTTCTTCTCTTGAAACGCCGAGTTTATAAAGACCAATTTCGATTGCTTGTTCAGCGGTTTTTCCTTGTGTTTCAATACTTTTCATTTTTAGTTCTCCTGTAGTTTTCCTTTTTTGATTAAGCGATTTGCTTCTTTTTCTAAGACTTCTTCAACTTCTGCTTGTTGTTTTTTTGTGAGTTTGTTAACGATAAGTGCAATAATTTCACCAAATGCAAGGTTTGCTATTGCACTTGCAACAAGGTAAAGACCGAAACATGTTGATGATGAAAATGCAAAACCAACCATGATAAGTGGGGTGATGATTTTCATAATTTTCATTGTTTTTTCGCTTGGGTCAGCAGCCTTTGCAAGTTTTTGTGCTTTTTTGTTGCGAAGTTTTGTGTGAAGGTCTGAAACCATTTGTGAAACAAATGATAACACACCAACCATTATGGTAACGATAA
>JAFQBZ010000204.1 GCA_017399515.1 Clostridia bacterium
ACCCTAAACTTCAGGGTACAACAGTCACACAATTAGACACCCTCACTCTTAGAGACTTAGACAATGCTATCGATGTGCTTGCAGACAAAATCAAAACAACTGACGGAAGCGTTAGTGAAGCAACAAAAAAGAAGGCTCAAAAATTGCAAGCAAAATATATTGCTCAAAAAGGCAAAACAATTCGTATGTACGAAAAGAATAAAAAGAAAGGTAAACTTGTTGGTGTTAACAAATCTACCCTTTCTGTTAAAAAAATGTTAGAAATGGAAGGAAAAACAGTTAATGTTGCAACATCAGCAGCAGCCGAATTCTTTAACGGAGAAAATATTGCTGCAATCATTGCTTCAGGTGTTGCTCTTGGTGGTTTGATGTCTGTTGGTGACGGCTTTGGCATGAAACTTGCATGGAAAGGAATCACCGCTGCTTGCAAAGCAATGTTCACAACAGGTGCTTGGAACGCAGTTGGAAGTTCACTTCTTCTTGCTGGTGGTGGTGCTCTTGCTGTTATTATGGCAAAGAAAGCAATTAAGAAAAATATGAATAAAAATGCTATCTTAAGAGATGAAGCAGAATCGGGTGTTGATAAGAAAACATATAGAGATCATTCATACATTTCAAACACTGCTGCTCAATCAAAACTTGCTGCAGAGGCTGCTGTTAATGAAGAAGCATTCAATCACTTGCTTCAAATTGCCGCAAACCCTAACAACGACCCAAAAGTTATTTCTCAAGCAAACAAAATTCTTGCTGAAGCAAGAGTTCTTCAAGCAAAAAATAAATATCAAGCAGAAGTTTCTGTTCTTGAAGCACACTTAAATGCTGGAACTGTTACTATTGGTGGAAAAGAGGAATCTATCGGTGACCTTTATAAGAGAAATCTTGCTCTTAGAGAAATTGAAGACCTTTCAACAACTAGAACTACCACTGTTACCACAACTGAAACATCAGGTAAAATTTTCGACGCAGTTAAGTTAGCAAACGACAATACTAAATTGAAAGAACAAAAAGAAGTTGTTGCTAAAGATAAAGCCACTTATATTGCTTCATTTGGTACTTCAGGTACTCCATTAACAGATGCTCAAAAAACCTCTCTTGAGGCTGCTTATGATAAGATGAAGGCTAATGTTGAATATTCTAACAAACTTGCTGCTGGTGATTTTGAATTAGACGGTGGCGATATTAAAATTAATGGCAAAAAAGCAGTTACAATTAAAGGTGAAGCAGACGCAGCACTTGTTAAAGCGTGCAAGAACGCTGGTTTAATTGATGAGGCAACTGTTAGTGCAGCAACAACTGCCACAGCCGTTTCAAAACTTGCAACACAACTTCGTGCTAAATATGGTACTCACCTTGCAACAATTAACCAAAACATGACTGCTGAAATGGATGCTGCAATGGGTAAATAATTTTAAGAATTTAGGAGAAAAATATGAAAAAGAATAATGAAAATAAATCAATAATTTCAACATTATTTACAGATAAAGAACTTGCTGAACTCAACTTCACACCAGAAGAAATTGAAGTTCTTGAAACTGCTGAAGCAGTTAGCCAAGCGGCAGACATTGTGCCAGAAACTGAAAAGGATTTAGATGCGTTCTTTGAAAAATATGACGCAACATTCCCTCCTTCAACAGACTTTGAAGCAACTGTAAACAAATTTAGAGATCTTGAAAAAACAGATCCAAAATTCTTCCAACAAATTGTTGCTATGAGTGCACTTATTGACACAGTTGAAGAAGTGCCACCTGTTGAAACAGAAAAAGTTTCACTTGCTGAAATTGAAAAAGAAAAAGCAGCAATCGTTGGTGAAGAACAAAAAGCAAAACTTGCTGAAATTGACGCTATGCTTAAACAACTTGCTGAAGAAGATGCTGAATAATTATGTAAAGATAAAAAGAACGGGTTGAGCCTGTTCTTTTTTTGTGTTTTTTTGCATTTTTTTTGCATTTTATGTTGATTTTTTGATTATTTTTTTAATATTTATTTTTGATTTTTTGTGGCATAAAAAAAGAATGGCTGAAGCCCACTTGATTAGGGGTTGCCATTCTTTTTGTTTTATTTATTATTCACCGTCAGTCACAATTGGTTCATCAATAACAATTGGTTCTTCTTCGGTTTCACCGGTGATGTCTTCAGCAACGGTGTCGGCAATAGCCACACAAGAAACGCTGTCGCCTTCTTTAAGACGCATAACCTTAACACCAATGGTGTCACGAGTGATTCTTGAAATTGCATTTGCTGGAGTTCTAATGATGATTCCGTTATTTGCGATAATCATTACATCTTCGTCTTCACTAACTTGTTTCAAACCAACAAGTCTTCCGGTTTTTTCGTTAAAGATTCCGGCTTTAATGCCCTTTCCGTTTCTGTTTTGAACTTTATATTCGCTGACATCGGTTCTCTTGCCATAGCCTTTTTCAGTGATTGTTAAAATGTCTTTGCCCTCTTTGTAAACAAGCATATCAACAATATAGTCACCTTTTTCAAGGTCAATAGCCTTAACACCCATTGTGTCACGACCAAGTGGTCTGCAATCGGTTTCTGGGAATCTTATGCACTTTCCGTTGAAGGTTGCAACCATAACGGTGTCTTCACCTGCGGTGTATTCAACATTCACAAGTTCGTCTTTTTCGCCAAGAGCAATAGCAATTTTTCCTGTTTTTCTAATGCTTTCAAATTCTTCAGCAGGTGTCTTTTTAACAAGACCATCACGAGTTGCCATCATGATAAAGCCTTTATTTTCTGGCATTTTTGGAAGGATTGCTTGAACTCTTTCTTCTTTTTCAAGTTCAAGAAGGTTCACAAGGTTTCTGCCCCTTGCAGTCTTTTGTTCTTCAGGAATGTCATAACCTTTAAGTGAATAAACTTTACCCTTATTTGTGAAGAACATAAGTGTGTCGTGAGTTGAACAAATGAACATATGTTCAACAAAGTCTTCTTCTTTTGGTTTATGAGTTGTTGTGCCCATTCCACCACGATGTTGTTGTTTATATTCAGTCACAGGAATACGCTTAACATATCCAAAGTGTGTCATTGAAATAACGACATCTTCTTTTTCGATAAGGTCTTCAATGTTGATGTCAGTTGAAGTTGTGTAATCAACTTCTGTCTTTCTTTCATCACCATATTGCTCGCAAACTTCACCAAGTTCTTTAGCAATAACGCCTTTAATTTTTTCTTCGCTAGCAAGAATGCCTTTAAGTTCAATGATAAGCGCTCTAAGGTCAGCAAGTTCGTTATTGAGTTTTTCAACTTCAAGGCTTGTGAGTCTTTGAAGACGCATATCAAGAATTGCGCCTGCTTGAACTGCTGAAAGCATAAATGATGATTGAAGATTGTTTGACGCCTCTTCTCTATCTTTTGAAGCCTTAATAATTTTGATAACTTCATCAATATTTGCAAGAGCAACAACCAAACCTTCAATGATATGTTCTCTTTCTTCGGCTTTGTTTAAATCGAATTTTGTTCTTCTGTAAATAACTTCTTTTTGGTGAGCAATATAATTTTCTAAAATTTGCTTAATGTTAAGCACTCTTGGATAACCATCAACAAGTGCCAAGAAGTTAATGCCATAAGAGCATTGAAGTTGTGTCTTTTTGAAGAGTGTGTTCAAAACAACTTGTGCGTTTGCATCACGCTTAACATCAAACACCAAACGCATACCGTGTCT
>JAFQBZ010000205.1 GCA_017399515.1 Clostridia bacterium
GGTCAACATCATCTTCAATAAGTTCAACAAAATCATATTCATCTAATGAATTCGAAGAGTCATTAACTTCCGCTAAAAATTTAGCAACTTCTTCCCTTCTTCTCCTCTCAAATTCATCATCTTGTAAATTTCGCTCATTATTATTTCCATTAGCATCATTTGTCATTCTTATTTGACTATTAACTATTGTTTCAGCGACTCTATTAAACAACTTTGTTTGATATTCATCACAATTACGAAGATGTTTTTCAAGGTCATCCATATTCATATATTTTTCGGAAATATGCGAACAAAACATATCATCAAATGAATCTTCCTTAATCATTTTTGAAAGTCGTCTAGTTCTATCAAAATGTGTGGATTTATTTTTTAAATCAACCTTTTCTTCTAAAATGTCAATTTCTTGTTCTGCCTGAGCAGCCAAAAGTTCTTGCTCTAAACGCAATCTTTCTCTTTCTTCAATTTCACTTGCGGTTAATGGTTTTAATCTTTCAACATTTTTAGAAGATTTAACAAATTGCATACTCTTCAAAATTTCTTCTTCTTTTTGACTTTTTTCTTCAAGAATTTTATTTTTTGAATCATCAGTTGGTTGCAATTCTTTTTTTTCAAAAACCTTAGTAATTTCAGGTTTTAATCGTCTTAACTTTTTCTTTTCTTTCTTTACTTCTTCTTGAACAGTTTCTGTTTGAACAATCTGTTCTTGAGTTTCAGGTTGTTCAATTTGTTCAACCTTTTCAGTTTTCGCTTCTGCAGGCTTATTTTCAGCCTTTTTATTCTTGTTTGGCTTAGATATAATCTTAGCAAGAAATGCCAAAATAACTAGAATAATAGCAAGCAGAAACAACGGATTTTGTTTTAAAAATTCCATATCACACCACCTTATTATTTATTATCATCAGTGGTCACATTGTTTCGTTTTTGTGAGGCAGCAAGACTTGCAAAACGAGCCGCAAGCGGATTCATTTGCTGTGCATAAGGACTTGGTGAGCCAAAACCGGTTGGCGCTGTTGGCATTGTTGGAGTCATTGGTGGTCTTGGCATTGAAGAATCTTTCTTTTGTGCTGAACCAAGTTTATCAGCCTTTTCTTCTTCGGCTCTTCCAAGTGATTTTCTCATTGCAGTATCTGCTTGAATATTTTGCATTTCATAATAATCATTAACAGAAATCTTTCCAGAAGAAAGCGCTTTTGCAAGTGCTTTAGGAACTTCTGCTTCAGCCTTAATAACTTCAGCACGCATTTCTTGAACTCTTGCTTTCATTTCATTTTCAGCAGCAATAGCCATACTTTTTCTTTCTTCCGCTTTTGCTTGTGCAATTCTTTTTTCGGCTTCCGCTTTAGCAATATTAAGTTCAGCGTCAATATTTCTTCCTACATCAATATCTGCAATATCAAGTGATGAAATATAATATGCAGTTCCTCTATCAAGACCTTTTTCAAGCACAGTTGAAGAAATGAGTTCAGGACTTTCAAGAATCATTTTATGAGAGTCAGTTGAACCAACGGTTGTAACGATACCTTCACCAACACGCGCAATAATTGTGTCTTCACCAGCACCGGAAATCTGCATAAGCATATTTGAAACCACAGTAACTTTCGCTTTAACAATAAGTTCGATACCATCTTTAGCAACAGCAGAAATTTCTGGTGTTTCAATGATTTTTGGAACAACGGTATTTTTTACTGCTTCATAAACATCACGACCAGCAAGGTCAATTGCCTTTGCCTTTTGAACTGTTAAATCAATATTCGCAGAATATGCAGCAACAAGCGATTTAACAACATTTTCAACATTTCCACCAGCCATAAAGTGTGTTTCAAGTTCATCAACAGTAATTTTTAAACCAGCCTTTCTTGCTGTGATATAATTAAGAGTAATAAGTTGACAGTCAACCTTTCTAAGTTTCATTGCAATAAGTTTAATCATTGAAATATGTGCACCTGAAACAAAGGCACGGAACCACAATCTAAATGGCACCATAACAAGCACAGTCACAATAAAAGCAAGTAAAAGAACTGCTGCAATAATAATTGCAACAATCCAACCCGTACTTAATTGAAAACTACTTAAATACATATTCACTCCCTCCAAGTTGCCTATATTATAACATATAATATTATAAATTTCAATATCAAATCAAAAATTTAATTATAAAATTATAACAACTTATAAAATTAATTTATAACTAAAAAACCACTGGAAATTTCAGTGGTTTAATAATCATATTTAGATTTATCTTTAATATTTTTCTCAATTTTAAATTTATAAAAGAAACCATATTTCTTTTTTGCTTGAACTTCGGCTTGATCATAACGATAACACACAGCATTAAATGTTTCAATATAATCTTCATCAGGATACTTATGTTTCTTTAAAAACTTTATAGAATATTTTTGTGCATCTCTCTCAATCGCTTGATTATTATACATAACATCGTCAACTGACGAAGTAAAATAAGCACCCCAATTTCTTTTCCATTTTTTTGCAGTAAACTCATACCATTTCAAATCTTTTGAAATAATGCCATATTGATAAGCATGCCTTGTTTCATGAGCAATTGTTTCCATTGCATGAAATCTAAACCTTGGCTCATAAATTAAATTTTGATTAAGCACAATTTTCTTCAATCCATTGTTAACTGTGAAAGCACCAAAACAGTTCCACTCTTCTTCTTCATGAAGTTCCAAAATAAGTGGTTCAATTTTAAGTTGTTTTGCATCTTTTTTTTCAAGTGCAACTAAAATTTTAAGTCTTTTTTCTGCACCATACTTCATCCATTTCTTTTTCTTAAATTTTGAAAATAAAAATAACATAATTTCACCTGCCTTAATTTTAGCATAAAACCAATCATCACACAATAAATTATTGTCAAATTTCGAAAATAATGCTATAATTTTGATATGATTTATAAATTAGAAAATGACATTATAAAAGTTTTTGATAAGACCCAATTCAACCCAAAACACATTTTAGAATGTGGTCAAGTTTTTAGATTTGGAATCGACAAAAATGGCAATTATTTCGTTATTTCAAAAGACAATAAAGCCACAATAATCGAAAAAGATGATTGTTGTGAAATTATATCTAATAACCCTGATTATTTTGTAAATTATTTTGACTTAAACACTGATTATAATGAAATTAAAACCACTCTTTCAAAAAATGTAACACTTTCAAAAATGATACCTTTTGGCGAAGGCATTAGAATTTTAAACGGTGACGCACATGAAATGATTTTCTCTTATATAATTTCACAAAATAACAATATTAAACGCATTCAAAAAATAATTGATAAACTCTGTGAAATTGGAATAAAGAAAGACGGCTTCAATGCATTTCCAACAATAGATGAACTTGCAAACGCCCCTATTGAATTTTATCAATCACTCGGTGCTGGTTATCGTGATAAATTTTTAAAACAAACCGCAGACGCATTAAAAAACATCAATCTTGAAGAAATTAAACAAAAATCAACTGATGAAATTTATAATTTCCTTATTTCACTTCAAGGAATAGGTCCAAAAGTTGCAAGTTGCATACTTTTGTTCGGCTTTCAAAAGAAAGATAAATTTCCTGTCGACACTTGGATTGAACAGGTTTATTACAATCATTTTAGCAACAAAAAAATGTCACGACCTGAAATTCAAAAATACTTTGAAAACGAATTTAAAGAATATTCTGGCATTGCACAACAATATTTATTTTACTTTGAACGCGAAAGAAAAACCAAGGAATAATTCCTTGGTTTTTATCTTCCAAACACAACCGGTGTGTATGTGTTTTGTGAAATGTAATGCACTGCATCAATAAATTTATTAATTTGAGAATGGGCTTCAACAGCCATGCCTAAACTAACATCGCTTGAAAGTGGCATTGGAAATTTCTTTAAGAATTTTTCAACTTTATCAATGAGTGCTTCATACATATCTCTGTTCATCATTGAAATTTCTTTTTCCAGATCTCTCATAAAATCAACTTGAAATCTTTCATATAAATCATTTGCTTCTTTAATTGCAGAAAGCCTTGCTTTTGTTTTTTCATCTTGCTCAATTTTTACAACCCTAACCGGTGCAACAGGTTTTTGTGCTTCAATTATTTTTTCTTTCTCTTTTTGATTATCTTTTCTAATCTCATCAACCATTTTCTTGATAAGTTCAGCACTTTCACCAAAGAACACTTTAATTAAATCAAACATTGAAACATAGTCGTCGCCATAATTTTCCCAACATTTAATATATCTTGACGATTTTTCTAATGCAGTTGTCATATAATTTAAGTTTTGAGTTAACAATTTTAAATATGCTTGATTCTTTTTCAAATCACCTTGTTCAATTAAAATCACTGCACAACTTGTAAAATCTAATGCACCAGATAAATAACCAGCAAAATTATCAGCAGATTTTCTATAATCATCAAAAATACTTGTTGAATCTTTCACACTATTGATTTGCTTTTTAATTTTGCTAGCAGCACTGTTTTTAGCAAGCATAATGTTATAGTAATCACGCAAGGTTTCAGGATTATTAAAACCAGCACTAAGCATTGACCTTGCTCTGTTTATTGGATGGTCATTCATTATATAATATAAATTTTGAACAATTTTAAACATCATTACTTTAATTTCTTTCTTTAAAAGTGTTAAAACTGCATCTTCAGTTGCTGTGCCATTTTCAAACATAAGTCTTAAACTTTCTAAATCTGCAGGCATTTCTTTGTTAATGTTATTAACTTCAATATGATTCATAAAATTCTCCCCTTTAACCTTGAAAATTATAACATTGATTTTTTATTTTGTAAATACCAAATAAAAAAACGAGTGAAAATTCACTCGTTTCATTTTTTAACTATTTACCAATTAGCAAATAACTTCTGGCTTTTCATGTAAAGAATGAATTGCAGCAGCCATATTGCTTAAATAGAAAACTTCAAAAATCTTGTCTTCTTCATTATAGATTTTTCTAAGTTCAGGGTTTGCATCAAGCATCGCTTTCTTTGCTTCTAAGCGATAATCAAAAACAATTTTTCCGCTAACTCTAATCCATCTTTCTTCAGAAATCAACGCACAAAGTTCAATTTTTGGAGAAGCCATCATTTGCTTAAAAGCAGATTTATGGTTGTTTGTGTAAAAATAAACCTTGTCTTCAAATTCAACAACAGCATTAAATGGTCTAACTCTTGGTTGGTCACCATCAACTGTAGCAAAAAAGAAGGTTTTTGCTTGTCTTAAATTTCTAACTATTCTTTCATTATTTGCGCTCATAATATAACCTCACTTTATAAAAATAATATATCATTATAAAGAAAAAATCACAAGCAAATTTTAGTTCATTTAAAACAAAATTTTTCACAAAAAAAGACGAACCAAGGTTCGTCTAAATTTATAATTAACTATTTGCTAGCAGCAACAACAGAAACTCTCTTTTTATCTTTGCCAAATTTTTCAAATTTAACAACGCCGTCAATTTTAGCGTAGAGTGTATCATCATCACCAATGCCAACATTTTCACCTGGATGAACATTAGTTCCTCTTTGACGAACGATAATGTTTCCACCTTTAACTGTTTCGCCAGAATATTTCTTAACACCAAGTCTTTGAGCATTAGAATCACGACCATTTCTTGTTGAACCGCCGCCCTTGTGGTGAGCAAATAACTGGATATTCATAAACATTGTCATAAGTTTTTAACCTCCAATTCAATATAATCAGAAAAACTTTCATATAAGTCAGAAATTCCACAAAGCATTGTGTCTAAAATTGCACAAGCCTGCAAATCTTGTTCTTCACTAAGTTTTTCAGGTAAAGTGAATTTCAAGTAGCCCGCTTCATCATCTCTCTTCATTTGAAGTTCAACCATAACAATCATGAGAAGCCCCAAAACTGCTGTTTGAACAATACTTGAAAGTGACGCACAAACTATATCTTCACCTTTTTCTCCGTAATTTGTGTGACCATCACACTCAACTTCGAAAATCTTATTATTTTTTTTACTAATAACTACTTTTGTCATATCTACCACTTCACTTAATTATTTTTCAATTGAAACAACTTTAAGTTTTGTGTATGGTTGACGATGACCTTGTTTTTTACGAACATTCTTTTTAGCCTTGTATTTGTATACAACAACTTTTCTTTCTTTACCAAATTCAAGAACTTCGCAAATAGCCTTAGCCTTTTTTCCATTAGCAGAAGCAATTTCAACTTTATCGCCATCAGCAACAAGCAAACATGGAAGTTCAACTTTTGCGCCAACTTCAGCGTCGATTTTTTCTGCTTTAAAATATGTGTTTGGTTCAACTTTATATTGTTTTCCACCAACTTCAACAATAGCGTACATTTACATTTCCTCCTCTCTCCAGTCTCACTGCGAAGGTGCATAACAAAGTTATGACTTTAATTTTTTCACAAGAAAAAAGATACCTTTTGCATGTGGCACGAGCATAGTCTATCACTTTGGCTAGATTTTGTCAAGATATTTATTAATAAATATTAAATTAAATTATTTTCACGATAAAGTTCAATTTCCGAAATTTCCCCAACTTTAATGCCTTGATCGTTAATAAACACAAACTTAAAAAAATGCGTATTATCAACAAATTTAAACAACTTGAATTTGTCAATTTTAGAATCAACATAAATAGTCTTTTCAAACAAACCGCTAGACAGTTTTTTTAACTTATTAACTGCAAAAAACTGTCTTTTATAAGATGTCTCTTTTGATGATGAAAACAATAAACACATAAGATTCACACAAACAAAACCCAAGGTAAAATTAAACTCAAAAAAGAAAGAAACCAAAAACAAAACAAACAATAAAAAAATGAAACACATTGATAATTTTTTTATCTTTTTTAATGACTTGATTCGATTTCCATTTTTTGAAAAATTTGCAAGCAAAAACCTACCCATATCAAGTGGATATATCGGCAAAATGTTAAACAATAAAATCATTAAATTTGCCGTTAAAACATCATGAAACAAAACCGATGTTTCAGGAAAAAACCAAAAGTTAATATAACAGAAAATAACCACAATAAGGTTAAAAACGGGTCCAGCCAAAACAATCTTAATTTCGTCATAAAAATTAAAATCATCATAACCTTCAAGCGATGCACCAAAAAAACTTAGATGCATCTTTTCTGGCATATATCCATATTTTTTTGCAACAAAAAAATGACTAAATTCATGGCACAATAAAAATAAAATGTAAATGAAATACATTCTAACAGAGTCAAGAAAACAAGCCAAAACAAAAAGCATTAAAAAAGAAAAATCTATCTTAAAAAACGATAAATTATTCTTAATTTTTCGCAAAATATTGCTTTTTTTATTAAAAAATAGTTTAATTTTGGAAATTTTCAACATTTTATTTGCACATTAAAATTATTTTAATATTGTTAAATTCTTATAGTTTTAACCAATGATTTATTAAATTTTATTAATTACATCAATTAAAAATGCCAGTCAAATCAGACCAATTGTTAAATTAAGCAAAATTTTAATTTTTTTTAATTTAAAAATAAATATAAATTTATACACTTTTAATTTGTAAGTTATAGAAAAAATGATATATAATTATTGTAGGAGAAAAAGGTTATGTCAACATCATATTTAGGAATAAAACTTGGTTCAACAACCACTTATATCTACAAACCAGGAAACGGAATTGTCCTTCGTGAAGCAAGTATGGTTGCAATGTCTTCAAATTTTAAATTTAAAGACATTAAAGCAGTTGGAAACGAAGCAAAGCGAATGATTGGAAAAACCGGTGAAGACACAAAAATTTATTCACCTATCGTTAACGGTGTTGTTGAATATGAAGAATATGCAACAAATATGCTCAAGGGATTTTTAAAGAAAATCTATCCAACAAAAAAACTCGGTCATAACATTAAAGCGGTTTTATGCACCCCACTTGGAATCACACCAACAGAAAAAAAATCACTTGAAATTGTTTGTTTCAAAGCAGGCATTGCTGATGTTTACTTGGTTCCAGACATAATTTGCTATGCACTTGGTAACGGAATTGACATCAAATCTGAAACTTCTCAACTTATCGTTAATATTGGTGGCGACACAACAAATATTGCAACCGTTTCAAACTACACAATAATCAAAGGTTATAATTTTGCTATTGGTGGTGAACTCATTAACATTGCAATTGCTAAATATATTGAAGAAACTTATAATCTACTTGTGTCACTTGAGCAAGTTGACAGACTTAAACTTGAAATATGTTCTCTTTTTGAAAATTATTCAGCATCAATGGAAATTATGGGCATAAACAAAACAACTCAAACAAAAGAAAGAGTACTCATCACAGCCACTGAACTATACCCTATTGTTTACTATTATTATTCAAAAATTGCCGAAGCAATTAATTCAATCATTCAAGAATCTGACCCATCTGTTGTTGAAGATATTTCAAAAAACGGAATCTATTTTTATGGTGGTGCAACAAGAATTGTTGGACTTGAAAGATTTATGTCTGAACATACAAAATTTAAAATTCACTTCTCTAATATTTCTAAATCAAATATTGTAGGCACAGGTGAACTTATTAAGTACCCTCAACTTTTGAAAAGAATTCTTAAAAATAATTAATATAAATAATAAATAACAAATATAAACTTTGCATATAACATAGATTTATTGCTAGTATTGACTTTTTGTCAAAAAACTGCTATAATCTCAATGTTAATAGCAAAGTTTTTTATTTGCTTTTTTATTTTTTATATTCTTAGGGAGTGGAATATGATTTCAAAAAAAGAAAAAAAAGTTATTATTATCAGCATAATATCATTGATTTTAGTTGCTGCAATTGCAATTAGTGCTATTTTTATTATTCGCAAAAAAAAGAATAATGACGAAAGTTTAATTTCAAGCAATATGAGTCAAGTTGACACAAACTCATCAAATCTTGCGATTTTTAATGGCGATGTTTCAACAAACTATAACGGTACATATAAATTTAACACCATTAAAGATATTGAATTTAGCGACAAATTAACAAAACAAGAAATCAATGCATTATACAAAAACAAAAATATTTCTAATAAAAATGAATTGTTTGACTTATTAAAAAAAGAAAAAGATGATGCAACAAAAAACGGTGAACTTCTTGTTTTATCAAATGGCTGCATCAATAAAACTTATGGAACTGACAAGAACAGAATTCCTGTTCCACAAAGTGCAGGAACTTATGTTGGAGATGATAACTTATCAAGAGTAATTATCACAGGCACAAATGAAGTATTTTATATTTCACTTAACTATTCATCAAAAAACGCTGCTTTGAATTTGGCTTATGGTCCAACATCAAACGGAACAAAACTTTATGTATTTAAACAAATTTGCAGTAAATACGACCCTGATTTAGTTTTAATAAATGTAACATATGAATATGATTTACATATAATTGAAGAAGAAATAGATGAAGAAATTTATGATTTTTAAATTAATAAGGAGAAACTATTATGAAAAAATTTACAAAATTATTTTCAATTTTAATCTTAGCAGTTGTTTGTTCATTTAGTTTCATTGCTTGTAAAAACAATGAAAACAAACAAGCAGCACCAATCACAACCAGCAACATTAGTGACACAGGTTCAAACAATGAAGATGATGTTGCAGAAAATGTTTCAGATGAAGCCCAAGAAAATTTAACAATTGAAGAATCCCAAGAGCAAGAAATTGTTTACCCAATCACACCTGGCATTTATAAATTTCAAAAAGAAACATTAACCTTTGATGATATTTATTACAAAGATGAAGCAGAACTTTTAAATTTCTTTGAAACAAGAGACTTAAATGGCGTCTTTGATTTTGTTTATAAAGTAGGCTTTGCTGATTTTGCAAAATCAATCACAACCGTTAATATTGGTGGTGTTGATTACAAAAAAGTTGTTAATTTTAATAAAAATGAATCAAACGACACTGAACTTGGTTATGTGACACTTTTTGAAAGTTATGAAGACACATTCACACTTGTTGATGAACAAATTGTTTATGATATTGTTGATGGAAACATTGTTTTGCAAGTAAGTAATCCTGAATTTATTATTAATCAAGAAACCAACACAATAACAATTCTATATCCATTCAGTTATATTAACGCTGAAACAACCGAAATTGTTAACACTCCACTTTATATTAAAGTTGATGTAACACTTTATAATGAATTTGACATTATGCAAGATAATACTCTTACTGGATACACATATTTAGATGGTTCAGCAAAAATTATTAA
>JAFQBZ010000206.1 GCA_017399515.1 Clostridia bacterium
TTAATCGTCATTTACGGGGTCCTCTTTTAATATTAGTAATTTCCGAGTAACCAGAATCCTCTACAGTTAGCCATAACAGCGTTAGATTGAATAACAAGTCTTGGGTCGTTGAAGAATTCTCTTAAATATTTTTCATAAAGAAGAGAACCACCACCGGTTAAGATGATTTTATAGAATTTGTTGAATTCTAAACCAAGACCCATAACTTCTTGATAAACACGCTTTGCTTGATTCTTAGCATGTTTTTCAACATATGCTGAAAGGTCATATTGTCCAAATGGAGTTTCAACAACAGGTGACTCTAATAAACTTAAGTCAAGTTCGTGTGGAGAAAGCGAGAATATGCTTGCTTCAGGAACATTACTGTTAACATCTTCTTGAAGATCTGAAATATAGTCAGAAGTTCCAATGTCAAAACTGAATGTTGAACGAACACGAGCGGTTTCGAGAATAGCAATATCAGTTGTTCCCCAACCGATATCGATAACGATTGCTCTTTGATCAAGAAGTTTTTCATTAAGAGCGTCTGCTTCTGGATCATAAACATAATCATACATTGTTCCAAGAGGTTGTGGAACAACAATAACTTCACGAATTTCAAAAGTGATTGGTTTAACAGTTTCCCAAGTTACTGATTTAACTTCGTGAATGCCTGTGAGCATTTGTTTGATTTGTGTGATGATCTTTTGGTTCTTTGCAAGTGAACTTGGAACACCGGTAACAATTCTTAAAACTTCATGGTCCATAAGGTTTGGAAGTTCTTTAAGACATGATGTGATGCCAATAAGTGCTTCAATTTTATATTGCTCTGAGCCATATCTTGAAACGCCACGGCCACCGCTTCCTGCAGCAGAAACAACACCAACTTCATAAACTGCCTTGTCATAAACATACATTTGATAGTCTGTTTTGAATGAATAAACAAGACCAGCGTCGTTGATTTGTCTGATTGTGTTAACATATTTTAAGTTTAATTCATCAGTCCAGATTTTGAGTGTTGAGTTTGCAACATCAAGACCAATGATTCTTGTGAACTCACCTTGTGGTGCTGCTTGAACAGGAGCCTCCTCTACAACTCCTGCTTCGTTGATTTGTTCGAATTCTGACATAGTTTTACTTCCTTTTTAAATTCTTACTAAATTTGCTAAAAATAGTTCTAGCATTTTACTAATTACCATTTTAATATATACTTAAAAATAAATCAAATAAAATAAATGAAAAATCAAAAAATAATTATTTTTTTTATTTTTAAATGGCCATATTTTAATGTAATTAAATTTTTTTTAATTTTGTTTTTTTATTAAAACTGATTTGCTTCTTGATTTTATCAAGATTTAAACCATATTTTTTAACCTATTCTTCTTCATTTTTTGTGATTAAAATTTCAGAAATTGTCATCTTTTTAACAACTGAGTTGTCGTCTTTATAATAAATCAAAAGATTTCCGTTATCAATTTCACAAACTAAATCTCTCTTTGAGTTTAACTTTTCATCATAAAGCACTTTAAGTGTTGAACCATCGTCACGGAAAACTGCGATTGTGTTGATGTATTTCTTCACTTCACCATCGTTAAGTGGCTCTAAAACTTCGATATAGTTTAATAAGAAATACTTTTGCTCGATAACCTTATATTGGTTGATATAGTTAAAGTTGATTGTAACTTCATTAACAGAGCCGTCTGGTTGAAGTGAGCAGAAACTTGCTTGACCTTGAGTTTCTTGGTCTTTATTAATGCCAAGAACTAAAAAGTTTCTTGGGGAAACCCTTTTGATTGAAATGTCAAGATTGCTAGACAAACTCAAAAGATTGTAACCAACTTTTTTTTCGTCGTTAAACAAAATGATTTTTGTGTAATATTCATCAAACAAGTTTTCCATTGCAAAAAGCACATTGAAATCAAGATATGAATACATATCAGATGAATAGCGTCTGTTAAGTTTTGTGTTTTCAACATATTGCCCATCAATGATTTCAAAAGATGTGTCTTCGATTGTTTCTTTAACTTTATATTTTATTTCTTTCTTTTCAATAAAAATTTTAGCCATATTTTCACCCTTTTAACAAATTTTTTTAGAACTAAAAAAGCGTCTAATCTTGCTATTATTACAGTTTATAGTATATAAAAGAAAAAAAAGAGTGTCAAACAAAATGAACACTCTTTATTATGATTTAATAATTTTTTATGTTTTTATTCAGTTTTTGAACAAAATTTTTATTTTGTTTTATTAAACCTATTTTCCACTGCTTCCAAATCTTCCTGAACCACGCTCTGAAGCAATAGAGCAAAGTTCCTCATAAGTAACCTCTTTTTCCTCTAAAACAGGAACTTCTTGAAGAACAATTTGGCAGATTGCTTTTGAATATGGATAAACAATAACTTCTGCTTTTTTGTAAGCCACGCCTTGAACTTCAAATTCTTCTAGCATTTCATCAGCAGAAATCTTTGAAATCACAATCGGCTTGTCGTTGGTGTTATAGGTCATAATTAAATATTCACCACGATAACCAGAATCAAAAACACCTGAAGATTTTTTCATACCAATCTTTCCGGTTGAACCTCTTTCTTCAACTTGTGCATAATATTTGGTTGAAAAAGCAATAGCAATGCCTGTTGGAACTGCACGGGTTTCGTGTGGTTTTATTACAAAATAATCTTCTTCAAAGTTTGCATATAAGTCATAGCCAGCGTCTTCAAGTTTTTTTGTTGGAATAATTGCGGTTTCACGAATTTTTGCAAACGCAATTTCGTTTTCTTTAAGTGTAATGCTCATAAATATAACTCCTTTTTCATCTAATAAAATTATACCAAAAACACACTTAAAAACCAACTAAAATGTATGAATATCTAATATTGTTTGATTTTTATGCAATTTAACCACCCCTAACCCACCCTTTCACAAAAATGTATAATTTAGCCCTTATTTTTCAATTTTTTACATTTTGGATTTTTGGCGGTTTTGGAAGGCGTTTTTACCTTCAAAATCACTCAACGGTAACACTTTTAGCAAGGTTTCGCGGCTTGTCAGGGTTAATGCTTTTCAAAACACTGACCTTATACGCCAAATATTGCATTGGCGAAATTGCAGCAATCTGCAACAAAAATTCATCATTTTCTTGAATGTCAATTTCTGTTTCAAAACCAGATTTTTGATTTGTAAAAACTATTGACTTTGCACCCCTTGATTCAGCCTCTTTCATTGAACTTTTTGTTTTGACAATCAAGTCTTTTTCATTCATAAACACAAAAAGAGGCGTGCCTTTTTCAACAAGCGCAAGAAAACCGTGTTTAAGTTCACCAGCAGGGTATGCGTTTGCATTGATGTAAGTTATCTCTTTAAGTTTAAGTGAACCTTCAAGCGCTGTGATGTAATCCATTCCCTTTCCAATAAAAACTGCTTCTTTTTGACTCACTAAAGTTTCGGCAATTTTGTTAATTTTTGCGGTGTCAAAACAAGTGATTTTTTCGGCTAAATGTTTAACTTTTTCAAGTGCTTTTTCATAGTCATTTTTTGAGAGCATACTTTCACAAAAAAGATAAATGCTTGAAAGCATACACACATAAGCCTTTGTGGAAGCAACTGCAATTTCAACCCCTGCTAAAATGGGCAAAACAAAGTCACTCTTTTTTGCCAAACTTGAATATAAAACATTTGTGAGTGCAATGGTTGTCGCGCCTTCACTTTTCACCATTTCGTGAGCAAGAAGCGTGTCGGCAGTCTCTCCACTTTGACTCACAAAAACATAAAGTGTTTCTTTTGAAATGAAATTTGGCTTTTGATAAATAAACTCACTTGCAATTTCAGTTGAAGATTTTATGTTCAATATTTTCTCAACAAACTTTGCACCCATAAGCCCTGCATGATACGCCGTGCCGCAACCAATAAATTTGATTTCTTTAAATTTTGAAATGAAATTTTCACTAAACTTTTTTAAAACTTCTTTTTCTTCATAAACCTTCACTTGCCTTAAAAGAGCATCTTTTTCTTCATAAATTTCTTTGAGCATAAAATGTTCAAAATGTCCTTTGTTTGAAGTTTCAAAAAAATCATCAAGCATTAAACTTGGCTTTTTTATTCTGTTTTTTTGCAAGTCATAAAACACAATTTCTTTTCCGTTAACTTCTGCAAATTCGCCATCGTTAAACGAATAATAATCACCTGAAAAACCAACAAAACAAATTGGGTCAGAAGCAACAAGTGTGTCACCATTTTCATTTCGTGCAACATAAAGCGGACTTTTTTCTTTTGCCAAAAACATTGTGTTTTGCTTGTTTTTTGAAAGTGCTAAAATTGCATAACTTCCCTTAACAATTTTAAAAGTGTCAATAAAATCAAAAATAGTTTGAACTTTAAACTTTTCTAAAATTTCAGCAACAACTTCGGTGTCGGTGTCACTTTTTAGTGTGAGATTGTATTCTTTTTTGAGCACTTCATAATTTTCAATAATGCCATTATGCACCACTGCGAACTGCTCTTTATTTGAAAGATGCGGGTGTGCGTTTTGCTCTGTTGCTTTTCCATGAGTTGCCCATCTGGTGTGTGAAATGAAACAGGTTGAAAATTTTTCTTCTGCCACGCTTTCAAACAAATTGTTTATGCTTCCACACTTTTTCAAAACTTCGAAATTTGAGTTTTTCAAACTTGCAAAGCCTTCTGAATCATATCCACGATATTCAAGTTTTTGCAAGATTTTGATGAGTGATTTTGTTTGTTTTTCTTTTCCAATATAGCCAACTATTCCACACATAAACTACCCCTTGAATCAATTTTTCTTATCATTGTTTCAAGCCTGTCAGCCACAAAATTTAATTTTTCTTCACTTTCATTTTCCGCCATAATGCGAATCACATTTTCAGTGCCTGAAGCACGCACAAACAATCTGCCACCTTCAAAATTTGTTTTAAGTTTTTCAAGTTCGGTTTTTAGTTTTTGATTTTCGATTATTATTTCTTTGTTTTTCACATCAATATTTTTGTTTATTTGTGGAATAAGTTTTTTGCAAACAAGTGCTGATAACTTTTCATTCTTATTTTTCATTATCACTGACAACATAAGTGCTGCCAAAATTCCGTCACCTGTTTGAAGTTTGTCTTTAATAAAAATATGCCCTGACTGTTCGCCACCAATCACAAAACCCTGTCTTTCCATTTCAGCGCTCACAAACTTATCACCAACATCTGTTCGAACCACTTTGATTCCTTGCTCTAACAGCGTTTGCTCAATTCCAAAATTTGTGTGAGTTGTGCAAACAATTCCACTTTCTTTCAGCCTTTGTTTTTCTTTGTAATCATTCGCCAAAATGTAAACAATTTGGTCACCATCAACAACTTTGCCATTTTCATCAACAGCAATAACTCTGTCACTGTCGCCATCGAAAGCAAAGCCGACATCTGCACCATGTTTCAAAACATTTGCCTTAAGTGTTTCAATGTGAAGCGCACCACAATTTTTGTTTATATTTTTGCCGTTTGGTTTTGAATGAGTAATCACCACATTTCCGCCAAGCAATTTGAAAATTTTTGGGGCAATTTTGCTTGCTGCCCCATTTGATGAGTCAAGCACAATTTTTAAATTTTCAAGTGATTTATTTTCAAGTTCATTAAGTGCTGATTCAATTAAAAAAGATTCATAATTTGCTTTTAGGTTTTCACTTTCGAAAAATCTTCCAAAATTGTTGTTTGTGTTAAGTTTTAAAGCAAGCAATTTCTTTTCAATTTGAGTTGTTGTTTTTTCATTAATTTTGTCGCCTTGTTTATCAAAAATTTTAATGCCGTTATATTTTGCAGGGTTATGCGAAGCACTTATCACCACACCAAAGTCATAGCCCATAAATTTGGTTAAATAACCAATGCCTGCAGTTGGGCAAACACCCACAAAATAAATGTTAGCACCTGCCGACATTGCACCTGATGCAAAAGCCGAAGCAAGCATATCAGCCGAACCCCTTGTGTCTGTTCCAAGCAAAATTTTACATTTTTGTCTTTTGTTTTTTGCCTTTTCTTTAAAAACATTTGCAAGTGCGTTTCCACACCTGAACGCTAATTTTGGTTTTAAAAATTTATCAACTTCGCCACGAAGTCCATCAGTTCCAAAAAATAAAGCCATAATTCTCCTTTAAATTAAACTGCTTTATTTTATTCGTGCGAATTTGTTTTAGTGAAACTTTCAAGTTTGTTTTTTGTTTTGTTTTTAGTTGAAAAAAGCGCAAGGCTCATTTATAATATTTTTAGATTTATTTTTAGGAGTTTTTATGGCTATTGAAAAAGTTAGAGAATATTTAAAAGAAAAAGGGTTTGCAGATAAAATTCAAGAATTTGAAGTTTCTTCTGCAACTGTTGATCTTGCAGCAATTGCACTTAACACTGAAGGCAAACGCATTGCAAAAACACTTTCGTTTGATGTGAACGGAACACCTGTTTTGATTGTTTGCGCTGGGGACGCAAAAGTTAACAATTCAAAATTCAAAGCCGTTTTTGAAACCAAAGCAAAAATGTTTGCTTTCGAAGATGTTGAAGCAAAAATTGGTCACGCAGTTGGTGGGGTTTGCCCTTTTGCAGTAAACGCCGGCGTTGAGGTTTATTTAGATGAATCTTTAAAACGCTTTGACTATGTCTTTCCTGCTTGTGGAAGTTCTAACAGCGCAATCAAACTCACAATCACTGAACTTGAAGAACTTTCAAACTTTAAAAAATGGATTGATGTTTGCGTTATTCCTGAAGAAATTTAAACTCAAAGGTGTTTTATGTATGAAATTTTAAAAAAAATAAATTCTCCAAAAGACTTGAAAAAGTTGTCTTTTGAAGAACTTGAAGAACTTGCAAATGAAATTCGCTTTGCGTGCTTAAACCGAGCAAGTGAAATTGGTGGGCATATTGGTTCAAACCTTTGCGTTGCAGAACTCACCATTGCTCTTCATTATGTGTTTGATTTTTTGAAAGATAAACTTATTTTAGATGTGTCACACCAATGCTATCCGCATAAAATTTTGACCGGCAGAAAAAGTGGTTTTCTTGAGCCAGATAAAATGAAAGATGTGTCAGGCTATCTTGCACCAAGTGAAAGTGATTATGATTTATTTCACATTGGTCACACTTCAACTTCAATCAGTTTGGCGTGTGGGCTTGCAAAGTCGCGTGATTTGAATCACGAAAAATTTAATGTGGTTTCGGTTATTGGCGACTGCTCACTTTCAGGTGGAGAAGCCTTTGAAGGTTTAAACAATGCAGGCACAATGGAAACAAACTTTATTGTGATTGTTAACGACAACGATATGGGCATTGCCGAAAATCAAGGAGCACTTGCAAACAACCTTCGTGAACTTAAGACAAGCAAAGGAAAGTGTGAAAATAACTTTTTCAAATCACTTGGTTTTGATTATGTTTATATTGAAGAAGGCAACAATGTTGAAATTTTAATTAATGAACTTTCAAAAATTAAAAACATCAATCACCCTATTATTGTTCATGTTAACACCATTAAGGGTAATGGCTATGATTTTGCAATGACCGAAAAAGAAAAATGGCATTTCAGGCAGCCATTTGATGTTGAAACCGGAGAACTTAAAACAAGCGCTCCGTCTTATGATTATTATAAACTCACACACGATTTTCTTATCAAAAAGCACAAAGAAAATAAAGATGTTGTGGTTGTGACTGCCGCAACACCTGGGCTTTGCGGTTTCACACAAGACCTTCGTGACACTTATGATGAAAGATTTGTTGATGTGACCATTGCTGAAGAACACGCAGTTGCTTATGTTTCAGCACTTGCAAAAGCCGGAAAACGCCCTGTGTTTGGGGTTTATAGTTCATTCATTCAAAGGGCTTATGACCAACTTTCACAAGAACTTGCACTCAATAATTCACCTGCAGTTATTTTGGTGTTTAAAAGTGGAATCACCGCTGCAAACGCAACACATTTAGGTGTGTTTGATATTGCTCTCACACAGAGCATTCCTAACCTTGTGTGTATGTCGCCAAGTTCACCAGAAGAATATGTTTCTATGTTTGAGTGGGCAATAAAACAAACCACTCACCCTGTGATGATAAGAGTGCCACTAAACTCAATTGATAAACCGGTTGAACTTGAATTAAAGCAAGGAAAATCATACTTTCCCGCAAAATACGAAACTGTGAAAAGCGGTGAAAAAGTTTGCATTTTGGCACTTGGAAAATTCTTTAAAATGGGTGAAAAACTCTGCACACATTTAGAAGAAGAACACAAAATTAGTGCAACACTAATAAACCCAATTTATTCAAATATTTTAGACAAAGACACACTTAACAATCTTTCAATTGACCACTCTGTTTTTGTGACCATTGAAGACGGCGTGATTGATGGTGGTTTTGGAGAAAGCATTTCAAGATACCTTGCAAAATATGGAAAAGTTGTTTTGAACTTTGGAGCAGAAAGAGAGTTCACAAGCAACACTCCGGTTGCGACTCTTAAAGAAAAATTTGGGCTCACAACAGAAAATATGACAAATGAAATTTTGAATGCTTTAAAAAATCAATAATAAAAAAACCACACCGTTTGTGTGTGGTTTTTGTTTGTGTTAAATTTCGTCAAAATGATTTTTTGAATGGTTCACAAAACTTGAGATTGGGTTTCTTTTGTGCGCAGAAACTTTATGCATTTTAAGAATCTTTTCAAAATTTTCACCTTTTTTGCCATTTCTAATAAAGTCATCAAGTTCGGCGTAAGAAAAGCCCATAACATCTTCATCAGTTTTTCCGGTTAAGCCATCGGCTGGCTTTTTGTTGACAAGTTCATCAGGAAGCCCAAGCGCAAGCCCAAGTTCACATACTTCAGTTTTTGTGAGTGAGGCAAGTGGTGCAAAATCACCAACAGAGTCACCCCATTTGGTTGAATAGCCAACCATTCGCTCTGAAAGATTTGATGTGTTTGCAACAAGAAACCCGAGTGTTCCGCCAACAGCATAGAGAAGATTCATTCGAAGTCTTGGGGAAATGTTGAGCATTGTCACACTAGAAAGGTCTTCAGTTTTTAAAATGCTTTTTGTGAGTTTAACGGTGTCATTAAAACTGTTTTCAATGTTTGCAACTTCATACTTAATTTTTAAAAACTTGCAGGTTTTAACCGCGTCTTCAATGTCTGCCATTTCACCATTTGGCATAATCACACCAAAAACTTTTTCACTGCCGATTGCCTGACAGCAAAGTGCTGCAACCACAAGACTGTCTTTGCCACCACTCATTCCAAGCACAACACCTTTTGCGTGTGCACTTTCAACATAGTTTTTTATATACTCTATTATTTCAGTTTTTAAATTGTTCATAATTTTCCTTCAACAAATATCGTTTGTTTTGTTTTGATTTTTTCATATTTAATTATATAATAAAACCATTAAAAAAGGAATCAAATTTTTATGGAAAAAAAGAAACTTAAAATTGGGGCTTTCCCAGGAAAATTTTTGCCACCACACTTGGGACACATTTCAACCATTAAAGAATGTGCAAACAAGTGCGACATTTTGTATGTTGTGGTTGCTGACCACGAAGACAATTCAAGAGCACTTTGCGAAAAAGCAGGCTTGCCTTTTATTTCTGCAAAACTTCGTGTTAAGTGGCTGAGGGCTCATTTTAAGCATTATAAAAACATTAAAGTGATTTATATGAACGAAGCAAAACTTGGAGCATTTCCTGCACCAATGAAAGAGTGGAGTGACTATTTCAAGAAAGTGACACATCACAAAGTTAATATAAAATTTGCCGATGAGAGTTATCGAAAACTTAATGAGTTGCATTTTGCTGAATGCGAATTTGTTTGTTTTGACAGACAAAAAATTAATGTTAGCGGAACAAAGGTTCGTGAAAATCCAGAAAAATATTTTGACTTTATTGTTGCTGAAGCACAGCCATTTTTTAAAAAAGTGATAGATTTAAAAAAGCAAAAATAATGTTTTTATTGTTAATTTTGCATAAATTTTCACTTAAAAATACATTTTAAACCAAAATTAATCAAAAATAAAAAGCAGAAGTTAGTTCTGCTTTTTTTCTATTAAAATTTCAAAATCATATTTTTTCAAGACAACTTCAGTTGGTCTTTCGCCTGTGATGAATGATTCAAACTCTCCATTTAAACGAAGTCGCAAATCTTCACCACGCATATTTGTTGCAACAATAACACGCTCGTTATCGTTAAATCTTTCATAAACAAATTTGCCATATTTTGCAAAAAGCACATTGATGTCGCCATCTTTCATAACTGAAAGTTGTCTTATTTTTGCGAGTTTTTTATACCACTCGAAAATCTCATTTTGATAATTGTTCCAATCAAAGCAACCACGAGATGAACCGTCATTGTTTTTCATTCCATATTCATCACCATAGAAAATTGAAGGAACACCCACCATTGTGTAAGAAATTGCTGAAGCAAGTTTCATAAGCGCATCGGCTTCTTGTTGGTTTCCGTTTGTGATGGTTTCAAGTTCAGAGTGGAAACGCACAGTGTCGTGAGTGGTTAAAAAGTTCATAAGGTTATCTTGAACCACTTTTGGATAATTGCTTTGAAGCATTCTTATTGTTGAAACAAGTTCATAAGGTTCACCACTTCTAATGTAGTTTAAAAGTGATTCTTTAACCGGATAGTTCATAACAGAGTTTAATTGGTTTTCAACGAAATATTTTCGTCTTGAAGAATAGGCAATTTTTGTGCCGGCGTCTTCCCAAACTTCACCCATGATAACTTTGTCTTTGCCAAACTGTTTAACTTTGTTTGAAATTTTGTTAACAAAGTCGTTTGAAAGTTCGTCAACAACATCAAGGCGAACACCGGAAACTCCAAGTTTCATAAACTTTTCAATAACACCGCCATCACCAGCGATGTAATCTTGAAACTCGGTGCAGTTTCCGTTCACTCTTGGAAGGGTGTCGATTCCCCACCATGCTTCATAAACATCAGGATAATTTATGAAGTCGAACCATTTATGATATTTTGAGTCTTTGCTTTGATAAGCACCAACTGTGTCATATCTGCCTTTTTTATTAAAATAAATCGAGTCACTTCCGGTGTGGTTATAAACACCGTCAATCACAATTTGTATGCCTTTTTCTTTGGCTTTATCAATAAGTTCTTTGAAATCGGCTTCACTTCCAAACATATCATCAACTGACATATAGTCGGCTGTGTCATATTTATGATTTGAATATGCCTCACTGATTGGGCACATATAAATCACTGTGACGCCAAGTTCTTTTAAATAATCAAGTTTTGAAGTTATGCCTTTAAAGTTTCCACCAAAAACTTCTTCATTTATTAAAATTGGGTCGGTGGTGTTTTTCTTGATTGCACCACCCCAATCATCACGAAGCACAAGTGGGGTTCTTGGTTTCACCTTTCCAACTTTGCAGAATCTATCAACAAAAATTTGATAAATGATTCCGCCTTGCATTGAATCAGTGCAGACATATTCTTCTTCAGTTACCTGCTGAGAAAAATCTTCACCTTTTTCACATGAAGTGTATGAATGGTTGTCATAAGACTTATTAACAAATGCGGAAAAACTGTCAAAAACCAATTTAAAATTATACCAATAATGCCCTTTTTTTTCAAATTTTAGGGTTTTTGTGTATTTATTTTGATTTTTTTGCATTTTTTCATAAGTATAATCACTCGCCTCGTCATCTTTTATCATTAAGTACACTTCTTTTGGCGATTGATCTTTACTAACTTCAAGTGTAAAACTAACTTCGGTTCCCTTTGCAACTGTGCCTTTCGGGCATTTAAAAAGCAAAGGGTCAAAGTAAGCAATATTATTCATATTAGGATATCCCCCTTTGCCTTTGTTTTATATTAAGTTTTGATTATTCTTCATTTTTGGTTAAGTGCCAA
>JAFQBZ010000207.1 GCA_017399515.1 Clostridia bacterium
ATCTATTATTTGATATATATAAAACTTTATCCTCAATTGAGTTGGTTAAATATTTTAAAACAACTTGTCCTTTTTCGCTGTAATAAACCATTAAACCGTTGTCTTCAAAATCAGTTGATGATGTATTTGATTTTTGCATATAAACAAAATAATATCCATTCAAACTTTCAGATGAGAATGTTGCTTTCACATAGCCTTCTTCAAGTTCAATTTGTTTAATATTTCCTGTGTTTATATCAACACAAAAATATTCATAAACTTTTCCATCAACAACATTAAAATCATCAATGTTTGCTAAAGTAATTTTCTCAATATATGCATAATTTTGTGAAAAGGTATAATTATAAAGTGATTCATCATCTTCTACAAATGAATGAACTTTAAATTCTTCATCTGCACAACCCCCAAAAGAAACCTTATTACCAACAATATAGTAGAAATAATTGTCTTTGAATTCTCTTTTATCAAAAGTTGCAAAACCAGAATCATTGCTTAACAATTCAGCATTGTAATTATAAACCTGAAGATTTAATAATGAATTTTCAGTTCTTTCAAGATTAACAAAATAACTGTGACCAAGGAAAATACCGTTATCAATTAATATTTGAGTTCTAATTTTTTCTAAATCATTAGATTCATATTCAAATAACTTTACAATTGAAACATTGTTGATATCAACAATAATTCTTTTTGCATAATATCTATCTGTCTCATAATAACAGTATATAGCATGTGTAAAATCATTATTTACATCAGTTACCAACTTAAATTCACATTCATCTTCAAAATTTAAAGCATTAAATAACTCTTTAAAATAAATTTTACCATCAGCCTCATATGAACGAACATAAATGGTTTTTCCATAAACTGTTTTATATGTAAAATAATTTTCATAAAGTGCTTCAACTAAATCAAAATCAACTTGTGAATTATCTTCAAAATAAAACTTCGAGTAATCATATTTAGAAACATTAGTCAAATTTGAATCAACTGCACTATTTATTTTATTACTCAATAATTTTTGTTCATCTGTTAAATTGCAAATAACAGCACTAGACCCACCATTTCCTGCTGGTGGATTATCGTTTTTATTTTTGTTTGCTAAAACAACTCCAACAATAGAGCCTGCAAGCACAACAACCGCGCAAATTGAAATAATAATCGCTTTAATTGATTTCTTTAGTTTTTTCATAATTTTATTCCTTTTACACCTTATAATTATATACATTATTAGTATAACAAAATATATATATTTTTACAAATAAATTATATCGAAAAATAAAAAAAGAGTGGAAAATTTCCACCCTATTTTTTATAAATTAATCTACCACAATTTTCACATTCAATAACGCCATAATCATTGGTTTTCATTTGACCAAGTTTAGATGCCGAAATCTCCATTCTGCACCCACCACACTTGTTGGCAATAAGTGCAACAAACACAGGAAATTTCTTTGCTTCACGCTTTTGCAAATAAACATTTAAAAGTTTAGAATCAAGTTTTTCTTTTGACGCTTGAAGTTTGTTTTTAAGTTCTTCAATTTTTGGTTCTTTTTCTGCTTTTACTTTTGCAAATGCAGCCTTATATTTATCAAATTTAATTCTATCTGCTTTCGACTTTGTAATGATTTCTTCATACTCTTTGCTTATTTGTTGAATATGATTGTAAATATTAGTGATATCCTTTTCTAAAGAATTTGAAATTGCAGCAAAATCTTTATATGCTTTTTCGTAAACAGCAATTTTTGAAGAGTCTGCATTTTCCATTTCTTTTTCAAGAACTTCAAGTTTCTTTAAAAATTCTTCATACTTAGCAGTTGCTTTTTTATATGAATCATTCACTTTTTGCGCTTGTGTTTCAAGAGTCAAAATTCTAGCATGTTGGTTTTTTAACAATTGAGAATACTCAGCAACTTTTTCTCTGTCTTTAGACTTCAAAAGTTCATTTTCTTCAGCAACCAATTTGCCTTCAATTTCTTGATACTCTAAAATATTTTCTAACATAATATCCTCCAAGTTAGTTTAATATATCACATCTTTAACATTTTTTCAATAATCTTGTTAAGTTTATACTTTTGATATAACACCTTATCTTGTTTTGCACGCTTTTTTGAAATATCTTTCAAAAATTCAAAAGACACTTTTAAGTCTTTCATAAACAAAATAAAATCTTCATTTTCAAGAGTATTATCTCTTCCCAGCCAAATATTATAAATTGACTTTTTATTTCTTTGTTTTTTTGAAATATCAATGATGATAATTGGATAAAACCTATCCATATCAAAAATTACATAATCTTTCAAAACTTTAACTTTATTTTCAAAAAGCCAAATTCTAAGTTCATTAACATTTTGTGCTGGCTGCAAAACAAAATAATCACATTTTCTTTTGCCTTGTGGTGTCACATTTTGATTTTTTAAAATTTTGATTGTTTCATGCCCACCAATTCCTGCAATAACAGATACATCTGCCGATTCAATAGGAACAAGACCATCTCCAACAAAAGTTTTAATTTTATCAAGTTTTCTGCTTAAAATAAGTTCTTCAAGTTTAGATAAACTTTTTTTGCTAATGTCACTTGCAAGCACCTTTTGCACAAAAGACTCTTTTGACAAACTTTCCGCAAGATACCCGTGGTCAGTTCCTATATCTGCAACAATTAATGGTTTGTTTAAAATTTCAAAAACAAACTTAACCGCCTCATTTAATTTTGCTATTCGCTTATAGGTTTTCACTATTTACCATCCATATCAACATAATCTCTTAATTTTTTGCTTCTTGATGGTTGACGAAGTTTTTTAAGCGCCTTTGCTTCAATTTGACGAATACGCTCACGAGTAACACTAAATTCTTTACCAACATCTTCAAGTGTTCTTGTGTGACCATCTTCAATACCATAACGAAGCATAATAACTTTTTGTTCTCTTGGTGTAAGAGTTGCAAGAACTTCCATAAGTTGTTCTTTAAGCATCATAATTGAAGCAGAATCTGCTGGAGAAATTGCATTTTCATCTTGAATGAATGTTCCAAGAGTTGAATCTTCTTCTTCACCAACAGGTGTATCAAGAGAAACTGTATCTTGAGAAATCTTTTGAATTTCAATAACTTTTTCAACAGGAATACCCATTTTCTTTGAAATTTCATCAACGGTTGGTTCTCTTCCAAGTTCTTGGAATAAGTCACGAGTCACTTTCTTTTGTTTATTAATTGTTTCATACATATGAACAGGAATACGAATTGTTCTTGCTTGGTCAGCAATTGCACGAGTAATGCTTTGACGAATCCACCAAGTTGAATATGTTGAGAATTTGAAACCTTTTGTATAGTCAAATTTTTCAACAGCCTTCATCAAACCAAAGTTACCCTCTTGAATAAGATCAAGGAATAACATACCTCTTCCAACATATCTTTTTGCAATAGAAACAACAAGTCTAAGGTTAGATTCTGAAAGTTGTCTTTTAGCATCTTCATCACCTTCAGCCATTCTTTTTGCAAGTTCAATTTCTTGTTCTTGAGTTAAAAGTGGAACTTTACCAATGTCTTTAAGATACATTTTAACAGGGTCATCAACATAAACCTGTGACATAAGTTTTTCCATTTCTTCACTGTCTTCAGGAATGATTACATCTTCATTAATTTTAATGCCTGAATCAGCAATTTTCTTTAAAACCTCATCAATTTCATCAGGACTTAAACTTGCGAATCTTTCAGTAACGGTATACATTGAAATTTCGCCATTTTTCTTTCCAAGTTCAATAATCTTTTCAACTTCTAAATCAATTTTCTCTTTTCTGTTCATAAATCCTCTACCTTCTTATTTTTTAGTTTTAATGAAATCTCTTTCATTTTTTCTGAAATTTCTTTTCTCTTTAAATTATCAACTTCATTTGTATATTCATCAGTAAGTTCTTTCAGTTTAGTTTCTAAATGCTCTTTATAAAGCACCCATAAACAATCCATATAATATTTCTTTTCATTCTGCTCATCTTCAGCAGATTCAGCGTTATAGTTTATTATATCCACAATCATTGATTGATCATCACCTTGATAGTCATTATATAAATGCTGAACCAAATCACCGGCAGAATTATTTGCTAAATAATCTGAAATAATTTTATAAACTTCACGCCTTGCACCTGAAAATAAATATGTCACATCGCTCTTAAAATAAGCATAAGGCTTTTTATGCAAAAGTGCACATAAAATGTATTTTTCAGCCTTAACAATAACACTATTTACATTTTCAGCGTCATAATCATTATCTTTAATTTCAGTTTTTTTCACATTTGAAAGACTGTTTTTAACTTCATCAGCAATTGATTTTCCAGACATTTTTTTAGCAAGTTCACGCCTGATAAAATCAATATTAGTTTGAGCAATATCACCAACCATTGGCATATATAGTTCTCTTTCAACATCACTTTTTAATTCAGATAAAACTTCAATAGCATCATTTAGATATTTAACTCTTCCATCAACATTTGAAAGGTCGTATCTTGATTTTAAATATTTAAGTTTAAATTCAACAAGTGGAAGTGCATCATCAAGAAGTTTTTGATAACCTTCCTTTCCATAGGTTTTAATAACATCATCAGGGTCAAACTTATCAGGAAGTTGAACCACCATAACATCAAGCCCATTTTCACGAAGAATATCGAGCCCACGAAGTGTTGCATTTTGACCGGCTGAATCACCATCATAACAAATGTAAACTTTATCTGCAAAACGCTTAACCATTTTTGCTTGACTTTGAGTAAGAGCCGTTCCCATACTTGCAACAGTCATTGTGAATCCGGCTTTATGAAGTGATATTGTATCCATATAACCTTCAACAATAATCACATAAGGAATAGGTC
>JAFQBZ010000208.1 GCA_017399515.1 Clostridia bacterium
GTTGGGTCAGTTCCTTCATAAAGTGTGATTGGTGTGCCAGATTCAAGCATTTTTTTCAAGGCTTCTTCATCTGTGCATTGATATAAAAGACCTCTCTCTTTTAATTCGTTATATAAATTAGTATCTACTTTTGTCATAATCATTTTCCTTTTATCTATATTTTTTTGTTTGAAATCTTCACCAAAAGTGACTTAAATTACTCGCCCCAAAGGGCATAAGTTTTAATAACTAACAATGATTGTACCATACTTTTCTCCAAAAATAAACATTTTTGACAAATAAAAATTCTGCCTTCTTTTATGGCAGAAATTAAAAAAAACTGCCATAAGCATTTTTGCTATATGTCAGTTTCAAGATTTTATTATTTTTATCCACACAAAACTCTACATATAGCCCTTATATGCAGTAGTAATAATATGCAAAAACTGAATTTAAAACCTTCATAATCATTTGCCTTTTATTTTGTGTTATAAAATTATGATACCACCAAAACCATATATGTCAATATTTTTTCGGCAACTTTTTTCAAAAAATTTTAAAAACTTTAAAATCATTGAATTTGCTTTGACTAAAAACAACATTTAAACATATAATATATGAAGCAAACGGAGATTTTATGAACACATTTTTATTTTTAATTTTAGCATTTGTTCTGGCAGTGGTCACCCCAACGGTTTTGGTGTTTGCTTTAAAAAAGCACCCTAGCACGCTCAAAATCACAGCCATTGTTTTTGCATGCATTTATTTTGTGTGTTTGTTCATTGGAACAACTTGCAAACTTAACATCTCTGCCGACAAAGTGACTGTGGCTTTTAATTTCACAGAGCCTTGGTTTTCAATCGACTTTTTGTTTTTAGACTTTTCACTTAAAAATATGTTCGTTAACCTTGCGATGATGTTTCCACTTGGTTTCATTGTTTATGTTTTCACAAACAAAAAACCATTTCTTAAAACCATCATCTTTGCACTCTCACTAAGTTTATTTATTGAACTTTATCAGTTCATTTTGCCGATTTACCGAAACACCGAAATCACTGACATCATTTTTAATGTTTTAAGTGGTGTGGTTTCAGCAGTGTATTGCCAAATTTTAAAAATGTATGGTGCGTTTTCCCACCACAAACTTTCAACCAACAAAAATGAGCCACTTGAATAAAGTGGCTTTTTTGTTGCAATCAACTCTCTTAAATTGACAAACCAAACTCAATATTATACACTTTAAAGTAGGAGATTATTATGAATAACTTGATTCAAACAATAAAACTAAACTCAAAAATCGCAGGCATTTCAAGTGATGAAGTTGCTCTTGCAAAAAGCCTTGTTGAAAACAAGTGCAAAGATAGAAAACTTTTTGTTTGCGAAGGTCTTTGGGCTGTTGATAAACTCATTGAAAAAAACATTAAAGTAACACACTTTTTCTATAACGGTGACAAACTTGAAGCAGGAAAAATTGCTGAAAAAGACATTGAAAAAATTGCAAAGATGACAAAGTATGCAAAATCAAGTTTTGCCATTTCTGAAAAGGCGTGCAAGAAAATTTCAGACCGTGACGGCTATGATGAATATTTCATTGTTGCCGAAGCAATAATTTATACATTTGCAGACATTGAAAAACTTATTGCCGGCAAAGACAACATTCTTGCAATCGTTATGGACGGGCTTGAACAACCAGGAAACATTGGTGCAATTCTTCGTTCATTTGACTGTGCTGGTGGTGACTTTGCAATTGTGACAAATAAACAAGCAAAACTTGGAAACAGTCGTCTTGTTCGTTCAAGCCTTGGTGCAAGTATTA
>JAFQBZ010000209.1 GCA_017399515.1 Clostridia bacterium
ATAATTTTTGTGTAAAGTGAGCCACCAACAAATGATAAAGCGCAACAACAAAAACATTAACGCTCACACTTATATAAAATAAGTTAAATTTTTCATAAACATAGTTGTTTAAAACATAAGAAATAAACGAAGTTAAAATGATACCCAAAATCAAAAACAAAGCATTAACATATCTAAATGTTCGATACATCTTTTCTCTTTGAATTTGAAGTGGACCTGAACCGTTAAAAACAAAAATATTTTCTTTTAAACCATATAAAGCAAGGTATGATAAAAATGTTTCCAGCATTACTTTTTACCCTCCTTCTTCTCTTTATCAAAAACTTGTTGAACTTTTGTTTCTTTTGAAACTTTAAGTCTTGATTTTTTCTTAATTGTTGATGTTTTTTCAACTTGCTCGCCTTCATCTTTGTTGCTATCATCAAGATCTGCAAGTGATTCATTTTTATTGTCTTTATCAACAATTTCTTCAAACTCTTCATTGTCAATATATTTAATTTCAACTTCAGAAGCAAGAAGTTTTTGTCTTCTAAGTGAGTCATATTGGAAGACTCTTTCGTTTTTAACTTGTTTTAAAAGTTTTGCATAAGCCATATTCTTCTGTTCTAAATATTTGCTTATCTTTCTAAATATAATTTCAGATACCGCGCAAAGAAGTGCAAGCCAAATAAAACTGAATGTCACAGTTTCAAAGAATGCATAACCTGAATATGCAAAAGGTTTCCAATTGAAAAGTGTTCCAAAACTCAAGAACTCTTTCACAACAACAAAAACTAATGAAATTATTGCATAAATCAAAATTGAATTTAAAACACGAACAAAATAATTATTAACAGCCGCCTTGATATCAATGTAATAAATATCAATACTCATAACGATTGTTGAAAGAATTGCATAATAATTTTGATCAGAAGCCGAAAGCCCTAAAATTGAATACTCTTGAATTAAATAATTGAAAATTGTAATCAAGAAAGTTGAAAGAACTGCAGTTATAAACACTTTCATTGTTTTGCTTAAAAATTTGTTAAGCATCAAACAAATGATTGCTGAAATTACAAAACAGAATGCAGTTGCAAAAATATAATAAAGTGCTGAACTAGCGTTATCCATAATTAAAATAAGTGGACATATAGCCAAAATAACAACATCAATGACATTGTGTTCAATATTACTTTTTATGTGCATTTCTAATACCTCCTTGAGAAATTGGTTTAATTGCTAAATATCTATCAAATATAGGAGATAAAATATTCACGAAAAGTGCAACAGCAAAAATAGTGTTTTCCCCAACACTGCCATTAATCCAACAAAGTGCTGAAAGCACACCAAAAAGAATTGAATACAAAAGTTTGCCTAAGAATGTATCAGGCGAAGTGTTTGGATCAGTTAACATAAACACACAAACAAAAATAAATGAACCAGAAAGCATATTTAAAATTGCCTGCTCAAAACCAACCTTAAGCATTGCTGTAAGAAAATATGCTGCAACAGCAACAACAGGAATTTTAATATCAATAACTCGTGTGTAAGTTAAAATAATTGCACAAACTGCAATAAGTAAAATGCAAGTAGTTCCAATTCCGCCAACGGCTTGACCTGAAAGCAAGTTTGAAATGTTGTTAACACCACCTGAAGCAAGTGATTCATAGGTGTCACCATTTAATGTGAAGGCATATAAACCGCTTGAAAGTGCTGGCGCAATAATACCTGCCAAACATCTTCCACAGTTTGCTGGATTAAATTTGTTATATCCAAGCCCACCAAAAACTTGCTTAATTACAAAAATCGAAAAGAAAGCTGAAACAGCGACAACCCAAATTGGAGTTTTAACTGGAAGAGTTAATGCTAAAATCATTCCCGTTACAAAGAATGAAAAATTGTCCACTTTAAATTTCTTTCCATTTATGAAA
>JAFQBZ010000210.1 GCA_017399515.1 Clostridia bacterium
GCTCTGTATGCCCCTTCTTCACCGGTCAAGGTCACAAGGTCAACATCAACAGCAGTTTGCGGAATGTCATCTTTTTCATTCTCTCTTTCATACTCATTGGCATATGGCATAAGTTTTGCAGAAACATCAATAAGGCGTTTAAGTTTTCGAAGAAGTTTTGTGCCTGACTTATTCACAATTCCAACTCTTGCTCCAAGGCTATCTTTCGCATAAACAGTGATGTTATGTGCTTTAAGTTTTGCCATGAGTTCGTCATTTTCATAAATGCTCTTTGTGAGTTTTTCGTCATAACACTCTCTGCAAATAGTGAACTCAAATTTGCCGCCAGAGAGTTTTGCCCACTCTTTGTCAGCCTTTGCGTCAAGCATTGGGTCTGCCTTTCTAAGTGCCTTGATTTGAAGTTCAAGATATTTGTTAAACTTCTTGTCATCACTAAACTCAAGTGCCTTTTCAAGTTCGTCAGCCATTTCTTGAAATTCGCCAAATGCATCAACAAAATCAATCGCTTTAAGTTTATCTCCATCACGAACAACAATTGAGCGTTGGTTTAAAATTTCTTCAACTTGCTTTTCTTCGCCAGCGTCAAGCATATCACTAATAATTTTGTGGAACTCTTCCGCTTCAAGGTCTTCAGGGAAATATCCAAGCCCGTCAGGTTCATTCACTCCCTTTGCTAAGCGAGTTTGCTCACCAAGTGCGTCAGGCGAAAACATACTCTTTTGCGACAAAAATAATTTTTTTGCTAAGATTGCTTTTTGATTGCCTGCTTGTTCTTCTTTTGTCAAAAAGTCTAAAAACTCAAGGTTTTTAGGGTGACCAAGTTTAAGGTTAACACTTTCAAGTTTGTTTGCTGCTCTTGTTAAATGCATAAGCACCAAAAGGTCATTTTTTGAAAGTCTTTTAACTTCTCTTGAATCTCTCTTTAAAAACTTAACACCTTTATAATATCTCTTGCTGGTTCTCTTTTTAAGTTCAGCAAGTGACATTTGAAATTTAAAATCCATAAAAATCTCCTTATAATATTCTATCCATAAAAAACAAAATCTTTCACATAAAAGAAACAAAAAAGACGCAATCACTCTTGCGTCTTTTGTTAGATTTTGAAATAAACTTTTTACATCTCTTTTCTGTCAGAAAGTGCTCTTGAAAGAGTGACTTCGTCAGCATATTCAAGTTCACTGCCCATAGAAATACCCTGAGCAATTCTCGAAACTTTAACGCCAAGTGGCTTTAAAAGTTTGGCAATATACATTGCTGTTGCTTCACCTTCAACATCAGGGTTTGTTGCAATAATAACTTCTTCGGTTCCATTTTCAGCAACCCTTGAAAGAAGTTCTTTAAGTCTAATATCATTTGGTCCAACACCTGCAAGAGGGTTAATTGTTCCGTGCAAAATGTGGTAAGCACCTTTGAACGAACTTGTGCGCTCAATAGCCATTGCATCTTTTGGTTCTTTCACCACGCAAATGGTTTTACTTGAACGCTCTCTGCAAACTCTGCAAGGGCTTGTTTCGGTATAGTTTCCACACACTTCACAAAACTTAATTTTTGCCTTCACATTCATAATGGCGTCAGCGAAGTTTTTTGCACCTTCGTCACTTGCTCGAATGATATGATAAGCATATCGTTCAGCAGTTTTTTTGCCCACGCTTGGAAGTTTTGAAAACTCATTAATCAGCCTTGCAATAGGTTCAATTTGATTAATATCCACTAAATAAGTCCCCCAAATGCTCCAAGAGAACTTGCTTTCTTTTCATCAATCTTTGCTTTTGCGTCGTTATAAGCCGCAACCACAAGGTCTTCAAGCATTTCAATATCATCAGGGTCAACCACTGCTGGGTTAATTTTAACGCTAACCATTTCAAATGCACCGTTAACTTCAACCTTAACCATTTCGCCACTTGCACTGCCTTCAAAAACAGTACTTTCAATTTCTTCTTTTGCTCTCATTGCATCTTGTTGCATTTTTTGCGCTTGCTTCATCATTGCTTGCATATTTCCGCCGCCGAAGCCGCCACCAAATCCACCAAATCTATTTGCCATAACAATCTCCTTATCAATCTTTTTACTTTTTTATTATAATTTAAACTTAAAGTTTTTCCAACAAAATTATAACCGAGTAACACATTTTGTTAGTTTTAATTATGTTTTTTGTTAATATCTTGACGATTTTTCTTTAATTATAAGTTTCCTTCCAAGAAGTCTTTTAAGTTCATCAACATCAGTTTTGTCTTCAACAACTTCTTGAACTTTAAAGCCCAAGCCCTTGCTTTCAAAAAAGTTAGAAATTTCAGCAAAATATCTTTCATTTTTTTGAAGGTCAATAATGTCTTTATCTTCCGAATAAATCACTGCAGTTTTGCCTTCAAGTTCAATCTTTGAAATCTGTCTGCAAAGCATTAAAAGTGACATCGACCTTGCCTTTCGAAGCGTAACCAAAAGTTCTCCAAGCAACTTGATTGAACCATCATTTTTGCTTTGCGACGAACTGCTTTCGCTTTCATCAAAAATCGGTTTGTTTTGAATTTCCTTCCTAATGCTTGAAATTTCTGTTTCAAGTTTTTGCACAACTTGTTTTGTTTCTTCAATTTCAGTTTTTGAAAGTTTCTTTTCACTTGAGCCGTTATCTGGGAAACTTGAGATTCTTCACAAACTCTTCAAGTTTTTCAACTCTTACTTCTAAACTAGCGTCAGTAATAACTTTAATAATTGCAGTTTCAAGCACAATTCTTGGCTGAACTGAATAACGAAGTTCTTGCTCAATTTCACTGAGCACTTCAATCGCTTTAACCATAACGGCATAATTTTCTTTTGTTGCTTGTGCTTTCATCTTTTCAAAAATGTCATCTTTAACAACCACAATTTCACGAGATTTATCAGAAAGAGTGTAAACCAAAAGCAAATCTCTAAAATATGAAATCAAGTCATTTGAAAACACGAGTGGACTTTTGCCCTGTGAGAGCACACTATCAAGTTCAACAAGCGCTTCGCCCACATTCTTTGTTAAAATGTGGTCTGTAATTTTAATAAGCACTTCACGCTCTGAAACACCAAGAACCGCAAGCACTTTTTGATAAGTCAGTTCATCACCTGCAAATGAAACACAACGGTCAGCAATTGAAAGAGTGTCACGAACTGAACCTTCGCCTGCCCTTGCAATAATGTTTATTGCTTGCTCGTCATATTTCACTTTTTCACTGTCTAAAACTTTTTTGAGAAGCGATGACAAATCTTCAAGTGAAACAAGTTTAAAATCAAATCTTAAACATCTTGAAAGAATAGTTGCAGGAAGTTTGTGAACTTCGGTTGTGGCTAAAACAAACACAGTGTGTGCTGGTGGCTCTTCAAGAGTTTTGAGGAGTGCGTTGAACGCAGATGTTGAAAGCATATGAACTTCGTCAATAATATAAACTTTATACTTTCCAACCACAGGTGGATATTTCACTTTTTCACGAAGTTCACGAATTTCATCAACGCCGTTGTTTGAAGCAGCGTCAATTTCTAAAACATCAATGTTTGTGCCATCAAGTGACTTGCAAACATCACACTCAAGGCATGGCGAACCGTCTTTCGAGTTCACGCAGTTAATCGCTTTCGCAAAAATTTTCGCGGTGCTGGTTTTTCCTGTTCCACGGCTTCCACAAAAAAGATATGCGTGTGAAATTTTATCTAACTTGATTTGGTTGATTAAGGTTTTCACAATGTGGTCTTGACCAATCACTTCATTAAAAGTTCTTGGACGATATTTTCTATAAAGTGCCAAATACATAAGCGTTCTCCTTGATTTTTGCTATTTTTCAACATTTTCTAGTGTTATTTTTATTATTTTTGCGTTTTTTATTTTAATTTATTTTTAATTCTTTGAAGAGTGTTATCAATCGCTTTAACTTCTTTATTCAAATTTTTAGCAATTTCTGCTTGCTTTTCACCATCAAGATAATGCTCTAAAACTTCTTTTTCATAAGGCGACAATTTCTTTTCACATTTTCTTATTCGCTCATCAAACTTTTCTTTGTCAATAAAAAGGTCGAGTGGGTCATTTGATGTGTTTCGGTCAGCAATCACTTCAAGAAGTGTTTGCTCTTCACCTTCATCATCAAAAGTGGTGAATGGCACCGACTCATTAAGTGCTTTATTTTTGCCGGTATTCGCTTTTTTGATTGCGTCTAAAATTTGTCTTTTCACGCAAAGTTTCACAAACGCGTCAAACTTTTGCTCAAACAAACTTTCTCCATTATAATCATTGCAGGCTTCAATAATGCCAATCACACCTTCTTCAAAAAGGTCTTCGGCTGTGCCACCAACAATATAATATTTTCGTGAAAGCGAACTGACATATTTCGAATATTTCTGCACCACTTTCACAACATCACTAGGATTCACATTTTTCAAAACTTTATCCTCTCTTTGGTTTTAATTAACTTCTTTGTCTAACTGCTTCATAAAGCACAATGCCAGCACTAACACTTGCATTGAGTGAATTTACCCTTCCAAACATAGGAATGGAAATGATTCCGTCACAAATCTTTCTTGTGAGTGAGTGAACACCAGTGCCCTCTCCACCAATAACAAGAGCAATGTCACCTTTAAGGTTGGTTTTGCCCATTGGCGAGCCGTCCATATCAGCAGCATAAACCCAAACATTTCTTTGCTTTAAATCTTCAAGGGTTTGGTTAAGGTTTGAAACTTTAATCACAGGCATATAAGCAGTTGCACCAGCAGAAGTTCTTATAACCGTTTCATTAACAGTTGCACTTCTTCTTGCAGGAATAATCACACCACTTGCCCCAGCACATTCAGCAACACGAATAACTGAACCTAAATTGTGAGGGTCTAAAACTTCATCAAGCACCACAAACAAAAGGTCTTTGCCTTTTGCTTTTTCACTGTTTATAACCTCGTCAAGATTTGCATATTTAAACTCTGTGTAAAAAGCAATGATTCCCTGATGATGACCGGTTTCACTTGCCTTATCAAGCCCACGCTTGTCAACATAATCAACTTTAATGCCTTTATCTCTTGCAATTTGAACAAGTGAACGAAGTTCATTATCTCTTGAACCATTTTCAATTGAAATTTTTTCAATGGTTGCCCCTGAGCCAAGAAGTTCACGAACAGGGTTTTTTCCTTCTGCTTTCATAGTTTTACCTCAATTTTTTATTTTTTCATTATTTAATGTTATTTTTTTATTAATTTTTGCGTTTTTTATTCAGCCTCAAGTTCTTCAAGTGAAAGTATTAAAATTTGGTTAAGCCTTGCCTTTTCGCCCGTCAAGTGCAAATAGCCAATAAGTGCTTCAAGTGCTGTTGCATAAATATATTCAGCATAACTGAAATTTTTTGCCTTTGAATGAATGTGTGTGTTTCTTGCCCTTCTTGCAATGTCTTGTTCTTCTTCTGTCAAACTCTCTTCAATTTTCTTAAAGGTTTTAAACTGCGAACCGGCTTTAACAACTGACGAAACCATCTTATTCATTTTGTTGACTTTAACACCAAACTTGTCAGCAATATATGTTCGAACAAAGAGTGTTTGAACGCTGTCACCAATCATTGCAAGAACGAGTGGTTGCATTGTTTTTGCTTTGGCTTTATCCATTATAAAATCAATATTTTCCATACTTTCACCTTACGAGATTATTATATCATTTTTCACATCATATTGCAATAATTAAATTTGCCCCAAATATATAATAAATAAAAAACATAAACCACCTTAAAGTATATTTCAAATTTATTTTGCACATATTAACACTAAAGGACCTTTATTTATGAAAAAATTATTAAATTTCATTATTTTCTTTAATATATTCTTTATTTTTTGCGGTTTTTTTGTGTGCAATTTTGCACCACCACCTGTTAAAACACCACTCAAGCAAACAGACGCCACAGATGTAACGGCAAGCGAATTTGAAATTAAAGAATATCAAAACTTCGAACATGGAATTTACACCAGCACAAATGCTGAAGATTTTGAAACCGAAACCAAACCAACTGACACACCCAAAAACCAGAACTATACTATTGTGATAGACGCCGGTCATGGTGGACCAGACCCTGGTTCAATTGGCTATAAAACCAAAGTGCTTGAAGCCGATATCAATTTAAAAATGTCAAAACTTTTAAAAGAAAAACTTGAAAAAGCAGGAATCAGTGTTGTTATGACTCGAACTTCAAACGATGCCCTTGCTGAAGGCAGAGGCAAGTCATTCAAAAAACGAGATATGGAACTTCGAAAAGAAATCATAAAGCAAGCAAGACCAAATATGGTTATCAGTTTGCATCAAAACAGTTTCACAAACCACACCCTTCGTGGAGCACAAGTTTTTTATGACAAGAAAAGCGAAATCAGCAAACAGATTGCCGACATGATTCAAAAAGAGTTTTTGAAAAACTTAGAGCACAGCAACAAGGCAATCAGCCCAGGAAACTATTATATGCTCAAATGCACTGCCGCCCCATCGGTGATTGTTGAATGTGGATTTTTGTCACACGAAGACGAAGAAAAACTTTTGCAAAATGAAGATTATCAACACAAAATCACAAACGCAATTTGTGCCGGCATTTTAAATTTCATTTCAACAATTAAATAAAAACAGACACAAAAAAAGACCAAATTTCACTATTTTTGGTCTTTTTTCTATTTTTTCATTATTTTTGATATATTTTTCTTTGATTTTTGCAGTTTTTTAATCAGCCATCATTCCAGCAAGTATTGCTTTTGGTTCTTCTTTTGAAGCAGTTTGTTTTGCTGGTCTTCTTATGCTGTTTTTCATTGAAATTGCTTCTTCTTGAAAGAAATTGTCACAGCCTTCTTCTAAATTCCATTTTGAATATGCATAACTAACTGAGTTTTCAAAAATTCTGGTTGCTTTGCGAGTGGCTAAGTTTTCATCTTGAAATTTCACAAAGTAAACATTTGCAAGTGCTTCATAAAGCAAGAGTGAATCAACAGGAAGTGTTCTTGCACTCACTTCTTGCATTTCTTGGAAATTGATGTTTGCGTTTCTGTCATCAACCTTTTCAGCAATTTCTTCTAAAAGCCCATCATCTGGCTGATATTTGTTGCCATAGTTCACAAGTTCGGCAAAAATTTCTTCTATTGAAAGGTGGCTTGAAACATAAGTTCTAAGCAAAAGCATTTCAAGGCGGCGTTCTAAATATTTATCTTTTGGTTGAACAACCATTCGATAAAGTTCATCATAAATGCTTGGGAAGAATGTTTTTTCAATTTCATCATCACTAAGTTTTTGAACAGTTGACCTTTGTTTAAACATTTCAAATGCCTCAGCATTTTTTGAAAAAGTGTCGATTAAAATTCTGTCAATGGTGTTTCCAAAACTTTTGATGTCAAATTTTTTATCATATTCACCATCAATGTTTCCAGAAACGGCTTGCATAAACTCATTGATTGTTTCAGTGAAAAACCAAGACTCTCCAGCAAGACGAATCTTTCCGGAATATAAAACACTAAGTTCTTCATCAGTAAGAAGTGCGTGGTTAATGGTTTTTCCAAGTGATTCTTTGTTTGAATCTTTGCTTGGGTCTGAATTAAACATTCCATTGCAATCATACATTTTGTCATCAATAAACACTTTGCAGATTGCGTGGTTAATGCTGTTAAAGTCATCTTTTTCATCAACACCGTCAACAGCAAGTTGAACAATGCAAGGAATGCCAATTCTTTTGCAAAGTTCGGCAAGCATTGACGCATAGCCAATGCAAACAATTTTGTCGCCATTTAAAACCTTAACAAGGTTTCGTGAAGACATTCTGTTGTCAAGTGTGGCGTCATCACTTTTTTGATAAGCAAAACTTGTGACAAGTTCATAAGCAAACACAAACTTTTCAAGAGGGGTTAACTCTCTGCCAAAAATTCTGGCGTCGTTTATCTTTTTTGCCCATTTTGAAATTTTGCTGCTGGCTTGAAGAGTTTCGTCAAGAGTGTATCCTGAATAATTTGAAAAATCTTCGCCTTCAACAAACAAAGTGCTGAAATTATTGCTTTCTAAAGTAGCGAAATTTTGTTTTAAAATTTCGGTTTCGTCTTCATTAAAAATTGTGCTGTTTGAAGTGTTTCCAATAGGAATGCTGATTCTAACATCACTTGCTCTAAAATACTTGCAGATTCTTGCAATCATTTCACTGTTAAGTGCGATATCTCTGGTGATAACGATTGTTTCCGCATTCCCCTCATTTGCTGAAATTGCAATTTTTGCAAGTTCTTCGTCTGAGTAGTTTTTAGACAAAAAAACACTGTTGTTTGCAATCAACATAATAGCGCCCTCCCTTTAAAAGCGTCCTAATGTTATTATAACATACTTATTTTCTAATTTCAATAGTGCGTGTAATTTTAATATTTATGTGAAAAACTTTGATTTTATTAATATTTTTGTGAAATAATTTCATTTTGTGTTTTCAAAAAGCAATTTACATTAAACTTAAAATGTGTTATTATATGCATATGGAACAAAAAGAATTAGAACAAAACAAAGAAGAATTTTTAAAAATCGCTCGCGAAAACATTAAGCGTGACGGTCTTGAAGACCTCTTGAAATGGCTTTCTTCAACTGACTTTTTTGACGCACCTGCTTCAACAAAGTTTCATATGGCAGAAGCCGGTGGTCTTTGCAAACACTCAATCAATGTTTATAACAGACTTTTGCGTCTTGCTCGTGATGAATGGGGCGAAGAAAATTTAAACCTCGAAACCATTGCAATCGTGGCACTTTTTCACGATGTTTGCAAATGTTGTTTTTATAAAACTGAAATGAGAAATGTTAAAGAAAATGGCGAATGGGTTCAAAAGCCTTATTACACCGTTGATGACGCGCTTCCTTATGGGCATGGCGAAAAATCTGTTTATATGGTTAACGGATATATGCGACTCACTCGCGAAGAAGCACTCGCAATCAATTGGCATATGGGTGGATTTGACTCAAGAGTTATGGGTGGAGATATGAGCCTTGCAAAGGCATATTATAAATATCCACTTTGCACACTTGTTCATCTTGCCGATGTTATGGCAACATATTTAGACGAAACCCAAACACAATCTTAATTTTTAAGGAGAACTATTATGGATTATCAAAAACTTGCAAACCTATTATATAAAAACATACACACCACACCAGAGTATTACTATGAAAAATTTCCTGAAAGAAATCTTGCACCAAAGGCTGAAGTAACCAGAATTGCTCCAAGCCCAACAGGGTTTTTCCACACAGGAACACTTTTCGGTTCAATGATTGATAAGTTTGTTGCAGACAAATCAAACGGTGTGTTCTTCCTTAGAATTGAAGACACAGACCAAAAGAGAAAAATTCAAGGTGCTTCAGACATTGCTTATCAAATGCTTAAAAAATTTAACACTTCACCAGACGAAGGCTTTATGGGTGAAGGCAAAGAACAACTTGGAAGTTACGGCAGTTATGTTCAATCAGAAAGACTTGAAATTTATCATGCTTTTGCAAAACGCCTTGTTGAACTTGGCAGAGCATTCCCATGTTTTTGTAAACAAACTGAAGGCAAGGAAGACATCAAAGAGCGTCGTGCAAAACAACTTGAAGAACTTGGCAGCATAATCGACCACGACCCTTGCAGAAATCTTGATATTGCTGATATTGAACTTAACCTTAAAATGGGCAAACCTTGGGCACTCAAACTTCTTTCAACTGGTGACCCTGACAAAACTTTCAAATTCACTGATATGATTAAAGGTGAAAGAGAAATTCATGAAAATACAAAAGATATCGTACTTGTAAAGAGCAACGGAATTCCACCATACGCCCTTGCACACATTGTTGACGACACACTTATGCATGTCACAACTGTTGTTCGCGGAGAAGAATGGTGGCCATCACTTTCTGCTCACCTTGAACTTTTTAGAGCATTCGGCTTGAAACCACCAAAATATGCTCACACCCCTGTTATTTGCAAACTTGACGAAAAAACAGGCAACAAGAGAAAACTCAGCAAACGCTATGACCCAGAAGCAGACACCAGATGGTTTGTTGTTGAAGGTTATCCAACAACTGCTTTGAATGAATATTTATTAAATCTTTTAAACAGTGACTTTGAAAATTGGAGAAAGGCAAACCCAGACGCACCTTACACAGACTTCCCATTCTCACTTAAAAAAGTTGGTTCAAGCAACCCAATGTTCGATGTTGTTAAAATTAATGATATTTCTAAAAACATTGTTTCAAAAATTCCTGGAAAAGAACTTTTAAGGTTCATTGTTGATTGGGCAAACGAGTTCGACCAAGACTTTGCAGCAGTGTTGCTTAGAAATCAAGATATGGCTGAAAAACTCTTCTCTCTTGACCGTGACGGTGCTCAAAGACCAAGAAAAGACATTTCTCACGCAAGTGAAGTTAAAGAACTTTTTGGCTATATGTTTGATGAGTATTTTGACAAAACAACATCATTAAACTTTGATGAAAAACAACCAAAAGAAAGCATTGTTAAACTTTTAACAGAATATAAAAAGGTTTACAGCGAAACTGACGACAAACAAGCATGGTTTGAAAAACTTAAAGAAGTTGCCACCGCTTGTGGATATGCAGATATGAAAACTTATAAAGCAAACCCAGAGGCTTATGTTGGAAACATCGCTGACGCCAGCAACATTGTTCGTGTGGCTGTGACCGGAAGAGCCAACACTCCTGACCTTTGCTCACTTATGCAAATGCTTGGCAAAAACAGAGTGCTTGAGAGAATTGACTATGTTGTTTCAAATTTGAAATAATTTAATAATCACAAAAAAAAGATATGGAGAAATCCATATCTTTTTTTATTCTAAATAACAACAATAAAGTCACTTTCTAAAACCTGCTTTGAAAACTCAAGATTTTCATAAGTTCCAGGTGAAGTTTCTCTTTTCACTTCAATTTTAATTGTGTCATTAACTCTTAAATCTAAAAGCAATTCTTGAATGAGATAATCTCTTGTGATTTCGGTTTTTTTGCCATTAATTGTCATTGACACATAAATATCATTCACTTCTAAATCATCTGCAAAAATTGACTCGCTGTCAACTGCTGTGATTTTAACTTTATCAACAAGTTCAACAAGCCCTGTGGTTTCATTATAACTTGAAAATTTGTCATAAGTTAAATTTGAAAGTTTTAAATCAATGGTTTTAAGTGAGTAATTTGATGAGTCTGCTTTGTGTGATTCAATAAGTTGTTTTGCAATTCTTTGAACCACATCGGCAGGAATGGCATATTTTGTTTGATTGTCTGGGTCATTTTTCGCCCCACCATTGGTGATGCCAACTAAATCTCCATTAAGGTCAAAAAGTCCACCACCACTGTTTCCATTAATAATATATGCGTCATGCCTGATAAGTCTGTGACCACAAGTGTTTCCTGCAACGGTAACTGAAACCGTTTCACTTGGAATATCAACCACGCCACGCGAAATGTTTATTCCTTCGCCACTGGTGTTTCCAATTGCAACAACCGGTGTGCCGGCTGAAAGTGGCTCGTTTGAAAAACTAACTGCTGTTGCATTTGTGTTTGAAATGAAGTTAATTGCATCAACCTTTAAAACAGCAATGTCATAAGTTGATGAACCGCCAATAAAACTTGCTCTCATATAATGATAGTTATCATGTCCATAAAACTTAAGTTTGAAATAAGGATATGCCTTATTTGCTCCCATTGAATAATATGCCACATGGTAATTTGTCACAACATAAGCATCGCCATTGTCGTCAATCTTATAAATCACGCCAGAACCACCACTTGATGGTGCGTTGTTAAACTGCAAATCTGTGAGATTGGTGTAACACGAAACCTCTAAAACTTTAAGAAGATTTTTATTGATTGCGTATTTTTCTTCATCAATCACAATTTCAAAATTAGCCTTAATCCACTCAACATAATCAAGTGTTGTTTCGCCTTCATTAAAAGCATTTTGCCAAACTTCATAAGAGCCAAATGCATCTGCTCCGTCAGCGCCGTCTGTTCCATTTGTTCCAGGGTCACCATCTTCGCCCACCAAACTTTCAAGCCACTCTTCTTCGGTCAGCGTTGAGGTTGGATTATATTTTTTCCAAAGTTCATAAGCAGAAAGCCCGTCTTTGCCACAGGCTGAAAACATAAACATACACGGAATAACAAGCAAACATAAAAACAATTTTTTAAATATTTTTTTCATATGATTTTCTCTCTTTTTATTATGCCCTTATTATAACATTTTTAACTAATAATTAAAACTGTTTATATTTATAATTTTTAAATTCAAACATTTTGCACCATAAAATTATTATGCACAAAAAAAACAGCATTTCTGCTGTTTTTTTATTAGTCTTTTTCAAATTGTCTTGAACCACATGCTGGACAAACATCGTCACCATCAGGAACATCTGCGCCACAATATTTGCACTTTCTGCCAACTTGGCTAGCCTTTGCTTCTGCAAGTTCAGCATTTGCTCTTGCTTCAGCAATCTCTGCTTCGTCTTTAGCATCTTTAACTGCTTGATCTTTCTTTGCTTGTTTATATTTCTTAACAAAGAACAACACAGCAATTAAAACAACAACGCCAATAACAACAAATGCAATAACAATCATTTTTGTGTAAGACTTCTTGCTTTCTGTAAGGTCTTCTAAATAATCTTTTTCAACTTGATAATCTTTGTTTCTTTCAAGTGAATAACTTGTGTTGATTGCCCAAACTTCACCGTCAACACGAGTGTAAGCAACTTCAATTGTTCCACTTAAATCTCTAACGCCATAAGTTGTGAACTCAATGAATGTTGAATCATTCCAAGTTTTGTTTGCTTTTGATTGACCAACTGTGTCATTTGCATGGTATTCAAATTCATAAACGATGAAATAATAATATTCACCCTTTTCATAATAATCAGTTAAATAATAACCGGTTGATGTTGGGTCATCACCATATGAAGTATATTTAACATTTCTAAACTCAGCATCAACAATATAATAACCATCATCACCATTTTCTGCTCTTTCGATTATCGTTGAGTACACCTCGTCATATTCTTCATATTTTGCAATCATTTCTTCGCTTTCAGCCATATATTCTTTGGTTGTGCCAAGATTTCCAAAAATGCCAACCAAGAACACAATTGCAAAAATAAGCGCACCAAGCAATAAACTTAAAAGTGTTTGTGCTGGGCCTGCAAGAATAACTGTTCTTCCAAAGAAATGCATTCTCCAAGGTCTTCTTGGACCTCTTGGTCTGCTGCTATGACTGCTGCCATAACTTGAACCTCTGTTATAACTGCTGCCGCTGCTTCCAAAGCCGGCTCTAAAACCACCGCCGCCTCCGCCAAAACTGAAGCCGCCGCCTCCGCCGCCACTTCTACCGCCGCGTGAAAAACCTCTTGCCATAAATCCTCCTTTCTTTATCTTACGATATATTTGATTTTTTGTTTCGCTAACATTAACTGTTACACATTTATTATCATTGTTTTTAAAAATAAAGTCAACAAAATATACTTTGTTGACTCTAAATTATTTATTTATTTGATAACTGATTAAATTTAACCTTAAGTTTGCTCTTTGGTTTATATCTATTTGCACTGCCATTTTCTTCAGGATTTGCTGTTTTGTTTGGCTTTTTAACATTGTCTGTTTTTTGTTGTTTTGGCTTTTTCTCTTCACTCGTTTTGATTTCTTTTTCTTGTGATTCGGTTTTTTCTTCTTCGACTTCTTGTTTTAAGTCGCCTGCATTTTCACTCACAAACACAACTTGGTTTTGTTTTTTATTTTCAAACAAAAGCATTAAACCGAAAATTAAATAAATCATAAATTGGTCACTCAAAACCGTTTCTTCAAGACCAATAATAAGCCAAGTTAAAACAATCAACACTTTGCAGAAACTAAATTTGAACTTTGGTTTTGCCGCCATTACATAAGAAACAATCAAAGTCAAAATGCACACTATTCCCACCACGCCAAACCTGTGAAGCACAAAAATGTAAGCATTATGTGGGTCGAATGTAAAGTTTGGTCTAAAAAGCCCAACGCCAAACAAAATGTTGTGCCATGAAGACTTAAAGTCTTTTAAATAGTTTTTCCAAATGTCAACTCTTCCGTTTAAAATTTCATTCCAGAAACTGTCGCCATTGTTATAAAGGAAAAGTCTGTCGTAAATATCTGCAATGTAAGACCTTCCAGCAAAGCAAAGCACAACAACAAGCAAGGCAAATGGAACAAGATATTTTATTGATTTCTTTTTAAGTTTCACAACAAGAGCAATCATGAAATAAACTACAAAGAACGCAAGCATGACAAGGAACACTTTTGAAAGTGTGAGCACGCCAAGAGCGGTCACAAACACGATTGAAATAAGGTCAATCCAAATTTTTCTTGATTTATTCAAAATTGAATGCACTGAATAAGCAAACTCAAAAATGCAAAGAAGTGCCAAATTGTTCATATGGAAGGTCGTCATTTTAAGACGCATATAATAACCTTCGTAAGAATGAGTGAAATATTTAAACTCTTCAAACTTTGAAAGCACAAAGGTGATTCCAGCAGACACAAACAAACCACATAAAAGTGCATTAAAACATTTTGCAACATTAATTTCTTTTCTGTAAACAAACGCAAAATAGCAAAGTGCAAACACAAACACAAGAAGCATTCCTGTTTCGATATTTCTCTCGCCAACAAGAAAACTTTTAAGCGTTGAAAGTGCAATAATTGCAAGTGTTAACAAGAGTGGAAAAAGATAAACTTTCTTTTGCTTTTTTATAACTTCAATAACATATTTTATGCAAACCACAACAAGTGCAATTATGATTGTGATGACATAAAGCGAATCAATTCCAGAAAATGGAGTCATAAAAAGAATGGTTGCAAAAATTTCGTCAATTTTGCAGGTTAGCATGAATAAACCAAGAAGAACTGAAACCACAAGCCACATTTTTTCCACAAACGGACACGCAAAAAGCAAGGCAGAAATTATGCCAAGCCCTATAAATAATTTATACTTTCCATAAAAATTGTTTATTTTTGAAAGAGTGCCACTTTTTGTTTTCATAATCAGTATGCCTTATAAACCCCCAATTTTCCTACATTTATAATATACACACATTTGCGTCTGTTTGTCAATAAAAGCAGTCTTTAAAAATCAGCAAGTTCACACCACGCTTTAAAATAATTGCTTTTTTTTCGCTTTTAAACTATATTATTAGTGAGGTATAACTTATGAAAAAAACAAAAAATAATGCTTATAAAGAATTAAATTTAACTTATTCATTTTATTCAAGATTTTTAAAACGCTTTTTCGACTTTTTGCTTTCATTTTTAATGCTTATCATTTTGTCGCCAATTCTTTTAATTTTAAGTTTATTAACTTTAATTTTCAATGGCGCACCGGTTTTTTACAAACAGGCTCGACCAGGCAAAAACCATAAAGTGTTCCATATTTATAAATTCCGTTCAATGAACAATAAAAAAGATAAAGACGGAAACCTTCTTCCAGACGCTGAAAGAATCACCAAATTTGGAAAGTTCTTAAGAAAATCATCACTTGATGAACTTCCACAACTTTTCAACATTTTAAAAGGCGACATGAGTTTTATTGGACCTCGCCCACGCCTTGTTAAAGATATGCTCTTCTACCCTGAAGATGTTTACCCTTATTACATCGGCAGACCGGGACTCACCGGCCCAACCCAAACAACCGGAAGAAACCAAAACACTTGGGAACAAGTTTTTGAAAAAGATATTGAATATATGCACCATGTAACTTTCTGGAACGATATCAAAATTTTCTTCAAAACATTCACAAGCGTTTTCACATCAACAGGTCAATCACACGCTGAAACTGAAGAAGATAAGAAAAAAGAACAAGTTAAAGAGCAAGAATATTATTATGCTGACTATGTGCTTCGCATTGAAAAAATCAATAAAGACCAATACGACAGAGGTATGGAACTTTCAAAACAAATCACAAGCACAAAGAAAGCCAAAGTTGAGTTTTATCCTGAACTTCACGACGCTGAACTCATGAAAAAGTTTTTAGAAAACCAAAACACAGAGCCTGCTAACGCTGAAGCCGAAACTGAAACCTCAGCAGAGCCTGAAGTTGCTGAAGCAAATGCTGATAAACCAGAAGAAAACTAAATCACAAAACTGCATTTAAGATAAAAATTAAGTGCAGTTTTTTATTTTTGTTTAAATTTATAACCACAAACCACTCAAAACACTGATATTTCTTTAATTTGTGGCGTTATCGAACACAAAAACATTGCAATTTTCAAGTTTTTGTTATAAACTAAAATCAGTAGACTAATTTATAAAGGCTTTTAGGGAGGACTTTTATGTTTAACGATTTTGGAAATGTTAATGATATGACCAAGAGTCAGTTTAACACTGCTATTGAATATTATCGCAATAAAATTAAAATGCTCAACGAAGACACTTCAATTTCTGAAAAAACAAGAGATTGGTTTTTAGAAAGATATGAAGCAAGAATCAAATCGCTTGAAGCAACAGTCGAGTCTTTAGACACTTCAATCAACGCGGCAAAAAATAGTGGTGTGCTTGTTAATGATGAAACAATCACTCTTTCAAAACTTGGTCGCACATCAACAGCAACCAACAATTTTGACACTCTTGCTCAAAACGACAAAAAACACAAGGCTTCTCAGCGTTGGAAAATTTTGGGTGCGTGCCTTCTTCCCGTTGTGGGAACAATTCCTTTCTTAATCAGTTGGAAGCGTGCAAAGAAAAGACACAAAGAAATTCAAGCAAGAATGAACCAAGAAAACATTGAACTTGGCAACTTTATTAATCATGAAAAAAGACCTTATGAAAAAACTCTTTTGACTTCAACCAAGTTCACAGAGGCTGAAATGGCAAACCTTCTTGAAGACACAACAGAACTTGCAAGAATTGAAGCCCTTGCCTTAACCGGAACAATCACACCAATTGAAAAGACCAATCTCACCAAGAAACTTATTGAACTTCGTGAATTTGGTCAAAAAAATGGTTACCCAATGGCAGGCATTTTAACCAATCCAGCATTTAGAACAAAAGCCGACAAAACTGAAATTCAAATTGCAGCACACGAAGCAACTTATAACGGAACAAGAGCAACTGCAACCAACTTGAAAGACGCTTACGACGCAATTCGAACACTCGAAAATTTAAGAGCAGAAGTTCAAACTCTTTATAACGAAACAAAAAATAAAAGACTTGAAACCTTGCTTAATAACATTGATTCAAGAATCACTGCACTTAGAGGCAACGCAAAAACAGCAATCAATAATGGTGTTAGCGCCATTGTTGCAGATGTTAACTCAGTAACTGCAGCAACAAATGATGAACCAGGCTACACCGCAGCAATTGCTTCAGTTGAAGCAAGAGCAGTTGCAGCAAACGCACATTTTGGAACCGGTGTGAATGCTGAACAAGCAAAGAGAATGGCTGAAGAAATTGGCTTTGATGACCAAACTGATGAATACACAAGATTCAATGAAGTTGAAAACGCAAGGTCAACCAAAAAATCAGGTTTTGAAGCCGACCTTAACAAAGTTAAAGGCGAAGCAGAATTCAGGTTGAACATTGCAAATAACCTTGCAGAATTAGACCGAGTTTTAACACACAAACTCGACCCACTTTCACCTATTGATGAAGTTAACATTAAAGAAGCATTTATTTATCTTGCTGAAGCAAAATCTGCTTATGATTTCTTAAATCAAAACATTTCAAATTTGAATGCAACTGAAAAAGCAAATTTCGACGCTTTAAGAACAAGATATTTAGCGCACGAATCAAATTTAAACACAAAGAATCAAGACTTTGCTTCAAAGGCTGAAAACTTCGATTCTTATAAAACAGACATTGGAACTCCAATTGATGCCTCTAAAGATAAAGACACCCTTAATGGTGAACTTGAAATGTTGAGAAGCACACTTGCAATAATTGAAAGTGCTGAATATAAAGAAAAAATGAATAAAATCGGTCTTGGTGCTGAACTTAGCAGATTAATTTCAACAGCAAAATCTAAAATCACAAAATATGAAAAATTAATCAAGCAAAAAGAAACTGAAGAAGAAAACACCAGACATAATGACGAAGTTAAAGATATTATTACTGATAACTCGGCAATCTTAAACCCAATTCTTTCATTGATTTCTGCAGGCACACTTCCAACCGACTTGATTGAACTTGACAGTTTTGAACAACAAATCAATGGCGTTGTTGCAGCCCTTTCAGGTGTGACAGGTCCACTTGACACAAGTAATAAAAACGATTTAAGAACACTTAATCAAAATGCAAGAAACGCACTTGTTGCTGTTAAAAAACAAATTCAAGCGGTTAAGAAACCTCAAGAACTTGAAAATTATTATAAAGGTGAAATCGAAAAGATTGAACTTGAAGTTTCAACCTTAATGACAAAGTTGAACTCTTCAAAAACAAAAGCACAAGCACTCAATCAATTAGGTTTATGTGTTGCAAAATTGCAAAGACTTAAAAATGACGCTTCAAGCAAAGGCGTTTCACTTGATTTCGATTCATTAATTGTTAACATTGAAAACACAATCGCAAGCAATCCACTTGGCCCAACCGCCCCATAAAAAGGAGAATGATTATGGCAACAAAATTCACAGATGAACAACTTATGGCGTTCAAGCGCGCAGGTTTTTCAGCAGAAGAAGTTTCACTTTTTGCGCACAACCCTGCTTATGCACCAACAAGTGAAGAACTTGAAGCACTTATTGAAACCAATGATGTTTCAAACGCATTAGCCACTCTTCCAAAAAACCTTGATAAGTTTTTTGAAGACATCAATAAAACTTATGGCGTTTTGTTCAAGTCAAACATTCCTCAAAAACAATTTGAAGAAGCAGTTCAAGAACTTGCAAAACAAAACCCTGAACTTGCAAAACAAGTGGCTTCACTCGCACTCTTGTTAGACTACGCAGAAGAAACAAACACTTCTAATGAAACAGAAAATTAATCAAACAAAAAACTCTCGTGAACAATCTCACGAGAGTTTTTCTTTTACTTTTTATTGCTTTGCTTTTTTGAAGTTGACTTCACTTGAAACTTTGCTTTTTTTGAAGCACCTGAAACAACTTTCTTGGCTCCCGCTTTTGGGGCTGAAGTTGTTTTCTTTTTTTGCGGTTTCTTTTCTTCTGTTTTTGGTTCTTCTTTAACTTCTTCTTTAATTTCTTCCTTTGCTGGTTTATCAATCACTTCAAAATCAATTTTGTTCATTGCTGAAAAAAGCACATTCACATCTTTGCTTTCACTTGCATTTAAAAGCACTTCTCTGCCTTTAAAGAGTGTGAACCACTTTCCTTCAAAAACTTTTTCGCCGTCAATTTTAACCCTGTGCTTTATAAGCCCTGAATAAACTCCAACAGTTTTTCCATCAATCACCTTTTCCTCATAATCAATTCGAATAACCGCCAAAACCAATCCTAGCATTAATGTTGATGTAAATAAATTAAGAATACTTAAAATATTAACAACCGGTGATTTCACTCTCGCATTTCTTATTTTATATTCAGCAGTTTCTGCGTAATGACCGCTTTTTATTTTTATTGTTGCAACATTTGAATCATTTTTTGAAAATTTCTCTCTTTTTTCAAAAATAACATCACCATCTTCATTTAAAAATGATAACATTATTTCACCTTTCACAACTTTGTCAGTAAACTCAATTTCAAAAAATTTTAACGACCCTGTTGTTTTTTCTGTTTTAACTTCTCTTAAAGAAACCACATTGATATCTTCCACGCTAGCATACATTTCTGGGATAAATAACATAACTGCCCATAAAAGGATTGCTGCGATTTTAACTGTCCATAACCATATTTGTTTTTTCATAAAATCTCCTAAAAAATTATAAACCTAATAATCTGTAACACTAAAATTATAACATCTAGCAAAAAAAAACACAATATAAACTTTAGCAGCCAAGCAAAAAACAACCAAAAATTGGTTGTTTTTATATTTTTTCAATATTATTGAATGATTTTTCTTTAATTTTTGCGTTTTTTAATTATATTTTTTTAGCATTTCTTCAAGTTTAAGTTTTATCTTTTCTCTTGTGTCTGCAGGTTTTAAAACTTCAATGTGGTCACCATATTGAAGTGCCCAATAAACAAGAGCATCTTCATTAACTTTCAAACTTGCAAGAATTTCTCCATTTTTATTTTTATTGATAAACACATCTTTTCCAAACCAATCAAGAAAATCGTTAACTTTATTTTCACTATAAATTTTTATTTCGGCATTAACGGTTTTTCCAGCCATCATATAGATATGCTCTTTTATATAGTCTTTAATTGAAAAGTTTTCTCCACCCTTCACACTTTCTATTGGTTTAGCGTCTTCTTCAATAATTCTGGCACCCCTTATGTTTTCAATTTTATAGTTTGAAATATCGTCATATTTATCATTATTGCAAACAAGATAATATTTGCCCCTGCTGTTCACCATAAAATAAGGATTAATTTTATAAAACTTTCCATCACCTTTAAGCACAAGTTCTTTGTTGATTCCGTAAGCACCATATTGAAACTCAACTTTTTTCTTTTGTTCAATGGCAGTGTTTAAAATTTCAATGCTATAAAAAATTTGCTTATTGTCGAAATCACTTCCATCGTCAAATTTTTCAAGGTGATTAAACATCTTTCTTTTAAACCTGCTGAAACTTTTTGTGAGTTTGCCTGCAAGGTCTTTGGCATATTTAGTTGGCATTGATTTTGATGAATAAATCGCGTCAATCAAAAACAAAAGTTCACCATCTTCAAAATCACGCTCACCAAGATAAAGCCCATTTTTGCCACACTTAACAATGTCAAAACCATGTTCAATCAAAACATCAACATTGCCGGCAATGGTTTTTCGCTCTATCTCAATGCCAAACATTTGATAAAGTTTTTCACCAATTTCAGCATAAGTGAGTTTGTGCTTTTCGTCAGTGCTTTCTTTCAAAATTTTTAACACATAAAGCAAACTGCTCTTTTTTTCACTAGCCATAATGCCTCCTAAACAAACACATTATAACATACCTTTAAATCCAAAATAAAGGATTTCACAGCAAAACTTAAACATCTAAATAAAAGTTTTCTTTGGCGTCGGTTTTAAAAACATCAATTGTCGCCAGCACTTTGCGATTTGAAACTCCATTCGATACATAACCAAAATTAATCATATAATCAATATAATCTGCCGCTTTTGCATATCCCCAATGAAACTTTCTTTGCAAAAATGCTGTGCTTGCATTTTTATTTTCAATAACGCATTTAACAGCACTAATAAAATCTTTATCTTTAAAAATTTCATGAATGTCAACTGTTTTTATTTTTTGCATTTCAAGCCTCCACCACTTTTTTAAACTCATTGAAACTAATCATTTTGTGACCCTGTCCGCTAAACTCACGCAAAAAGTTGGTGTTTGTCATATAAACCACCTTTCGTTTAATATCAATGCAGAATGGAAAACAATGTTCTTGATTTTCTATTTTTTTTCCATTCGCCCATTTATAGCCTAAAAGTCTTAAAAACAAATAAAGTTCTTTTCTTTCTTTTATGTCATAATTAACAACAAAACAATTTTCCATAACTCATAGCCTCCTGATTAATTTTTCTTTGCTTTTTTATCAGCCTTTTCAAGTGATTCAAATTCAACTTCTGCAATAGGAGTTTCATCATCCATAACTCCCCAACCCATAATCAAATCAATAATACCCATAGTTTTTCCTCCTTATTTGCCTAACCCTAAAAAGTTAAGTCCTGAATAAATTAAAAATATTACAACAATAAGTGCCATACATATCTCTCCTTTACACCTACATAATAACACACTATAAATCCTAAAAAACGGATTTAATTTTTAATTTTAGATGTTTTTTGAATATTTTATGGCTTTATGCAATTGTCAAAAAATCTCGTTTATGATAAACTTGAAGCACAAGGAAAACATTATGAAACAACTATATAATCATATTATTGAAAACTTTAATTCAAAAACATTAATGTTTGAAGGTGAAGACAAACCTTATGAACTTTCTGTTAAAACAGAGTTTGTTGGAAATCGCCTTCATTTAAAATACGCCCTTAAATCTGGTTATGACAGAGTTGCAAGGGTTTCGCTTTATTATGTTTTTAATGACGAAAAAGAATCAAAAAAATGGCACTCTTTTGGTTACACAGAAGTGCCTGAAAGTATGTTTGAAATCGACCATTTTTATGTTGAGCCAAAATTTCGAAACGCCGGAATCGGCACAGCCTTTTTCAATCAAATTATGCAGAGCATAACCGACTTTGACAAATCACAAAACCTTCACTCAAAAATGGTGTTTGTGAGATTAAACACACCTGAAGCCACAGCGTTTTTCAACAAATGGAACGCTCGTGAAAATGATAAATTTTTAAATGCTAATTTTAAAGCCACCCGTGTGATTATTGACACGCCTTGCACAGTTTCAGCCAAAAACTTTGTTCAAGCACCAACCCCTCGTGAGTTTCAATAAGCAAAATAAAAACACACCAATTTCTGGTGTGTTTTTTGTTTTTAAACATTTTTTCCAAGATTATAGGCTTGACTCATAATTTCTTCATTCTTTCTTGCATCGCCACGCTCGTTCATTCCAATGCCATAAATAAGACCCTTTTCTTCACATTCTTCAAAGCAATATTTGGTTGCACCACGAATCGCCTCAAAAGTGTTATCCATAATTTCAGGGTCGGTGTCCCACTGAGTGGCAATCATGTAAATGTCTGCTCTAATTTTTGTGTAATTAGTCACAAGTCTGTCAATAAACACTTTAAGTTGACCGCACATTGAATAGAAATAAACCGGTGTTGCAAACACAATGGCATTGGCGTTTAAAAGTTTATCATAAATTTCATTCATTCCGTCATCAAGAATACACTTGCCTGTGGTGTGGCAAGAATAACACGCTGTGCAATATTTTAAATTATATTCACGAAGTGAAATAAACTCAACATTATGCCCAGCCTCTTTTGCGCCTCTTTCAAATTCTTTTGCAAGAGTTTCAGAATTTCCACCAACCCTTGGCGAAGACGAAATTATAACAACATTTTTCATTTTTACTGCTCCTTAAACTAAAATCATTTTTACACTTAAATTATAAATAAACGCAAAATAAAAAAGCAACTAAATTTTTTTAGTTGCTCTTAATTTATTCAATGCTTTTAAGCGAAGCATTCATATCAATTTTCACAATCTTATTTTTTAAAAGAAGCGTTGCTAAAAATGTGAAAAACATTGTGATGATTGGGTTAAGCACCCATGTCCACCAATTCATTTGTGCGATCGAACCAAAATTGATAAGTTCAAACACAAAGTCTAAGAACACATACCCAAGTGGAAGCCCCAAAAGCGCACCAATAAACGCCATGATATACACTTCTCTAAAAATGTAGCCTGTAACTTCTTTCTCGTGATAACCAAGCACCATAAGTGTTGCAATTTCACGATTTCTTTCACTGACATTAATATTTGTTATGTTATAAATAACAAGCGCTGAGAGTGCTGCTGAGAAAACAATAATCACCATTGCAATGGCAACAATTGAAACCGCATCTTTATAACCCACTGCACAATCGAAAAGACCCATTCCAGCAAGAAGCAAAACGGACGAACCAATAATCGACACCACTGTCATAAAGAAACGACTTTTAAACAAAAACACATTTCTAAATGTTGACTTATATCTAAAACTCAACCTGTTCCACAAAACAGGAATTCTTTCCATTAAAACTTTCTTTCCCACTTTTGCTGTTTTTGGAAGAAGAAGTGTCACCGGTTTTTTGTCTGCAATCTTCATGCCTGTTGCAAATGTTAAAAGACAAGTTGCAAGCATAATGATTCCAAATGTGAACAGATAATATCCAAAGTTAAGTGACGAAGCATAATCTGGCATATCATAATGCGCACACATTGCCCCATAAATCATTTTTGTGAGAAGTTGCCCCACACCAAATGCAAGAAGCCCACCACCAAGTGTTGCAACAAACACAAAGAATGTGTATTTGCCGGTAATTTTCGAACTTGAGTAACCCAAAGTTTTTTGGCAAGCAATTTGGTTTCTTTCTTCATCTAAAAGCCTTGACATTGTTGAGTAAACCACAAGCAAAGTTATAAGCAAGAAAAACACCACAAAAATAATGCTAATCATACCAATTTTTTCAGCGTATGAATTAAGTGAATATAATCCAAAGTTTTCAAACAAACTGAGTGCTGAAACATTGTCATCACCAAGTTTTGTAACCACTAATTGCTTTGCCTGTTCAACTCTTTCCTCATATCTATCACTAAAAGAATCAAAGAGTGTTCTGTTTTCAAAAACAACATAAACATCATTAACTATAAGTGGCAAATCAGTGCTTACATAAATCACTTGTGAAACATTTTTGTCTTGATTAATAAAACTTGTTTCTTCTGCCCTATGCATCAAAAGTGGATTTTGAACAATGCCTGTAACAGTGCAAGAAATTGTTCCACCAACAGGGTTTTTAACCGAAATCACATCGCCAACTTTTGCACCTTCATAAAGATCAGTGGCTCTTTCAACCAAAACCTCATTTGCATTTTCAGGAAGTCTGCCTTCTAAAATTTCAAGTTTGTTAATCTTTTGCGCAGTTAAATTGTAATTATAAATCCTTGTGATTTTTCCGTCATCTTCAACTTCATAACAGAAAGTTTTTATAATGTTTTCACTTCCAAACATGGTTTCAATGTTTGCAATTTCTTCAGTTGAAAAACCTGTTGGCTTTTTGCTTTTTAAATAAAGGTCTGAAACATTATATGTTTTATAATGTTTGTTGATTGTCTTTTTTATTGTTGGCTGAACTTCGCCAACGCCAGACATAAATCCAATGCTCACAATCACAATGGCTATGATTGTGATAAGCCTTGCAATATGCTTTTTAAATAAACGAAGCGTTGAAATAAAACTCGCTTTCATTACCACTCAATTTCCTCAATTGGGATTGGCTTTTTGTTCACATAAACCTTTTCAATTTTGCCATTTTTAATTGAAATAACCCTGTCAGCCATGTCTTTAAGTGCTTGGTTGTGAGTAACCACAATAACAAGTTTGTTATTCTTTTTTGAAGTGTCATATAAAAGCCTTAAAATGTTTTTGCCTGTGATGTAATCAAGCGCACCGGTTGGCTCATCACAAAGGAGAATTTTAGGATTTTTAGCAATCGCTCTTGCAATTGAAACTCTTTGTTGTTCGCCACCTGAAAGTTGTGCAGGAAAATTATGAAGCCTTTCGCCAAGCCCGACATCAGTTAAAACACTTGCAGGGTCAAGGGCGTCTTTGCAAATTTCAGTTGCAAGTTCAACATTTTCTTTTGCTGTCATGTTAGGCATAAGGTTATAAAACTGAAAAACAAAACCAACATCTGTTCTGCGATAATTAGTAAGTTCTTTTTTGTGAAGTTGCGAAATAATTAATCCATCTAAAATAATATCACCAGATGTTGCTGAGTCCATTCCACCAAGAAGGTTTAAAAGTGTTGTTTTTCCAGCACCACTTGGTCCTAAAATCACAACGAACTCACCGTTTTCAAGTTCAAAATTAACATCGGTTAATGCCTTGAACGCACCTGCTTCCGATTTATATTCTTTGCATACATTTTCAAGTTTTAAAAAAGCCATAAATACCTCACTTTTACTTTTTTATAATATCAAAAAATCATAAAAAACACAATATTTTATTATTATATTATCAACATAATATAAATTTAAAATTTAAGGCTTTTGTCTAATATTGGCAAATTATGTTGATTATTTAAACACTATGTTTTAAAATATAATAGATAAAAGGTAAAAAATTATGAAAAATATAGAAAAAAATAAGAATGACAACAAAAACAAAGAAAACCAAACCGTAACAAGCGAGAAAAAAGAAAAACTTGAAACCACTCCAAAAAAGAAACGACTTGCAGTGACACTCATTGCAACATTTGCACTTCCTTTCATTTTGCTGGTTGCAACACCACTGATTGTGTTTTCGAACAACATTAATGAATTTTTATTTTCTTGGAAAGACTTTCTTCCTTTGTGTTTCTTGTTTGCAGTCATCATTTGTGGAATCTTATTCTCAGCAATATTCTTCTTGCCAGAAAGGGCTTATCGAATTTGCTTGCACATTGTGATTGCTTTTGATTTGTTGTTTTTCATTCAATCAACATATTTAAACGGTTCAATGTCACTCTCTGGCGATAATATGGGTGGCTCACCTGCACTTGCTTCAAAAATCATTAATTTGATTTTCTGGGTTTTGTGTATGGCTGGGTTTGTTGTACTTGCCATATTAAAAGATAAGAAAAAATATATCAAAACGGTTTCACTTGTGCTTTGTGTGGTTGTGCTTTTCACACAGTTTGTTTCAGCATTAACACCAATGCTTTCAAATAAAAACTTTTTCAAAACCAAAGCAGAAAGAGATGGCACAGACGCAACCATTAATTATTTGACTTATAAAAATATGAATAAATATTCCACAACCGACAATGTTTATTACTTTATCATTGACAGGTTTGATGAAAACTATGCAGAAGAAGCCGTGTCACATAAAGCAGACTTTTTCAATCACTTAACCGGCTTCACCTGGTTTCAAGACAACATTGCACTTTATGGTCACACCTTCCCAGCAATGGCATATTTATTGACCGGAATTGAATATTCTTGCGAACTTGACAGATGCGAATATTTTAAAGAAGTTTACTCTTCAAACAATTATTTGCAAGAAATCAAAAACGCTGGCTATGATGTAAACATTTACAGCGAATCTTATTACACCTACACTTCTTCAACCGTTCCAGATTACATTTCAAATAAAGAGCCTTGCACCTCTTCACTTAAAAGCAAATTTAAACTTGCATGGAGAATGGCAGAACTTGGCGTTTTTGTTGGTTCACCACTCTTTTGTAAATCACTCTTTAACAATATGAGTTCGTCAGCATTTGACAATTTGTTTGAGTTCACCTCACTTGAAGGTTACACCGGATACACCGGAACAAATGACATTGTTCTTCCAAATGTTGAAAAGTTAGAATTTGAAGAAACCACAAACAAACAATTTAATGTTATTCACATTGAAGGTTGCCATGAAGAGTCTTCAAACAATCCAGACAACAAAAATAGTTCTTATGCACTTCTTACAAAGAGTTTCAAAATTATCAACACTTTTATTGATAACTTAAAAGATAAGGGGCTTTATGACGAAGCAACAATCGTTATCACCGGCGACCACGCAGCACCTTATAACCACTTTGTTTCAGTTTATAACGAAAGAAGAATGGCTTTGTTTTTCAAACCTTCACAAACAGAAGCAGAATCACAAGAAACCTTAAAAACTTCTAAAGCAAAAGTTGAACAAAAAAATATTATGCCAACCATTTTTGAATCTATTGGCGTGACAAGTGAAATTGCAACTGCAAATGGCGACACATCACTTTTTGTGACAGACTCTGCTGAAAGAAAACATGTTTGGCACACTTATGTTGGCGATGTCACTGAATATATCTATAAAATAACAGGTGACGGCAGCAACTTTGATAATTGGCACGAAATCAGCAAAAAAACATATAATCGAAATGTTATGGACTAATCAAAAACCAACCAAACGGAGATTATTTATGGCAAAAGAACAACGCGAGTTTTATGACAAAAACAGCAACCCAACCGGAATAACTTATTTCAAAGGCGACAAAGCACCTGATGGGCTTTACCCTATGGTTGTTATGGTTTGCATTCAAAACAGCAAAGGCGAATTTTTAATGCAAAAACGCGTTCCTGAAAAAGGTGGTGACTATGGCGTGACCGGTGGTCACCCAAAGAAAAGTGAAACCCCAATTGAAGGAATGCTCACCGAAATCAAAGAAGAACTTGGAATCAGCGTTAACGAGAGCGACCTTGAAATTTTCGACGAAGGCTGTGACGGAACTGATTGTTATAAAATGTATTACTTAAAACTCGACCTTGAAGTTCAAGACTTTGTGATTCAAAAAGAAGAACTCACCGAAGTTGAATGGTTTTCAATAAGCAAACTTCAAGAAATGGTTGAAAACAAAATTTTGAACCCAAACCAAATCGCTTGCTTTTTAAAATGTATGAAATATTTAGAATCTAAAAATAAATAATTTTAAAATAAATTTCAAACAAAAAAACCGGAATAATTTTCCGGTTTTTGTTTTGCGTTTTATTATTGCATTGTTTGTGGTTCTGGCTTTGATTGTGGTCTTGTTACCGCTCTAACATTTTGAAGTTTGTTAAAGTCAACAACCACTTCGTCTTCACCTTTTCTGTCAAAATATGCAAACACATCTTCTTTGTTAATGTCTGCTGCATAAACAGTACCCTTGCCCCATCTTTCAGCAAACCACTTTGCTTTGCCAAAACTTGTTGTCCAAGAAAGTGCTTTTGTGCTCTGCTTGTTTCCTTCAGCAACCCCTCTGTAAATCACCAAAGTGTCGTCTAAATCATTGTAAGTTTCAAGTTCGCTTTCGCTCATAAGTGCTTTTTTGTCAACACGCTTGAAAAGTTCAAGCACTTCTTTTTTTGAAACATTTGCATCTTCGTTCGCATATTCACTTTTAACCCATGCTTCACCAAGAAGTGTTCCAAAATCTTCACTTGATAAAAAGTTTGCAACATCTCTCACAAACATTAAAGCATAAGCATCATTAATCAAATAAAAAACATGGTGAGCATTAACGCAACCGTCAATTTGCTCTTCCATAACAATTTTCCACTTTTTAAAATCAATTTGATTTGTGATGTTTAATTGATAATAATCGTCGTCATAAGGAACAACCACAAGACCACTCTTTGAAAATGGGTGGCTAACAATCATTGGTGAATATTCGGTTTTTAAAACAGGAACCCCTAAAAGCCCCTTTGCAACATTTTTAACACTTTCAAAATCAGTTGTTTTTTCCATAATTTTTCACTCCTGCTTTCATTATAACACATTTTAAGGGCGTTTTTCAAGACCCCTTTTTCAAGCCTTCTTTTAACCCTTTATTATATGCCTAGCCAATATATTTATGAATATCCATTTCAATAAATGTGTTCGACTTTTCTTGAATCTGCTTTAAAAGTTCATCTTTAACTTGAACCGCAAAATCAAATTCGTCTTTTGTGATAATTCCAAGTTTCAAGGCTTCTTCAAGTTCGTCTTCATCAAGCACGCGAATGTCACCAGCCCTTCCAATAATGATGTCTAAAAACAAATCATCATAATAAGGTGCATGGGCTTCACTGTCAAAACCTGTGCTTTTTGAAATGTCAATGTAACGCTGCAAAATGTTGCGTTCTTCATCAAAAAACACCCTTATGTTAAAGTTCGAATCTTTCGGCGTAATTTCAATAAGCATATAGCCGTCATCAACCAAAGTTTCGCCATTCACACAAAATGGTTTTTCTGCTTTTGTAATTTTCTTCACAACAACAAAACAGCCAATGTCTTTTTCATCAAACATTTGGCTTTCAAACTCAATAAGGTTTTTGGTGTGCGTTTTGGTTGTCCATTTCTTTCTCATAATTCAATTATAACACTCGAGCAAATTTTTTCAATAGCCTTTAAAATTTTAACGCCCACAAAAAAATCACCCTGCATTTTAAAGCAGAGTGACTTGTTGTTAAAAATTAATGGTTTCAATAATTTTTCCTTTAAGTTCTTTGATTTCAATTTTGCCATCACTAATCACTGCATAACTTGGACCATACGCCCCCTTTGGAAGTGAAAGTGAACCAGGATTGATATATTTGCAAACATCAACATAATCAATCACCACCGGAACATGTGTGTGACCACCAAACACAAAATCTTTCTTTGGCATATTTTTTGTATCTAACTTGTGCCCATGCACAAATAAGAACGACTTTCCAAAAAGTCCAGCCTCGTAAAAGTCAGCAATTTCAAAATTCGAAATCATCTGGTCAACTTCAGCATCACAGTTGCCCTTCACACATTTAATTTTGTCTTTATAATGATTCAAAATTTCAGCCACTTTCATAGGCGCATATTTCTTTGGAAATTTGTTTCTTGGACCATGATAATAAAGGTCACCAAGAAGAATAATTTGTTCTGGCTTTTCTTCTTCAATTTTTTCAGCCAATTTCTTCATATAATAACTTGAACCGTGAATGTCAGACGCAACAAAAACTTTCATAAATTTCTCCTTATTTATCTTATAATTTTAACTTCGCCAATTTCTCTATATGCTGGCTTTGTTGCGTTAGGGTTTGCAAACCCAAGTGCGGCAATCCCATAAACAATATGGTTTTCAGGAATCTCCATTTCGTTCAAAATTTCACGAACTTCCGGCGTGTCACAAATGCCTGTAAGTTGATTTATCCAAACCGAACCAACGCCGTAAGACTCTGCTGCCAAAAATATGTTTTGAAGCGCACAGGCATTGTCTTCTCTGCCATATTTGCTGTCACGCTCATTTGAAGGAATGATAAGCGCCACAGGGTTATACATATCATAACCAGGTCTGTCTAAAACTTTTTCAATAACCTTTGCAAGCCTTTTGATGATTTCTTGATTCATCACCACCGTGAACTTCCAAGTTTTTCTGCACATTCCACTTGGTGCGTGCATTGCAGCATCTGCCAAATCTTTCAAAATTTCTTCAGCCACCGGCCCACTTGAAAAACTTCTAACACTTCTTCTCTCTAAAATTGTTTTCATTGTTTCATTCATATCACACCTCTCCCACCACCATTATATCACACCCACCCCACCAATGTGCAACCATATCGCAAACAAAAAAACATCACCAACCCCCAACAACCCCTTCCTCACAAAAAAAGACTTGAGATTTCTCTTGAGGTTTTTTGATTGGTGCCCAGTATAAACTTATTTCGAGATAAACTTTAATAATTTAAACATTTACACTTTAATTAATTTAGTATATTTGCTATAATTTAATTGAGGTGTTATA
>JAFQBZ010000019.1 GCA_017399515.1 Clostridia bacterium
TCAATTTGAACAGCACCTGTATCATTCTTGTCACTGAGAGAATGACTCTTTAAGTTTGAAACTAACAAATAGAACAATTCGTTAATTGTTGATAAACTAAATTGTGTCTTATTGCTAATATAGTCATCAAAACTATCAATATCTTCTTCTGGATCAATAGCATAATATGATTCAGATTTCATAACATAGTCAATAGAGAAGACTGAATCAACATAAGTTGCAGCATAGATAATTTGATTCAATTTACTAATAAATTCACCAAATGATCTAAAGCCTTCAAATGCTAAGTCACGAATAATTGTTTGTGTGTATGCTGTAAGAGCATCTTTGCCTTTTAAGTTTGAATTAGCAGCAATTTCGTCTTCTGTGTAATATAACTTATGTGCTGGGTTAATTTCAGGAATCTTAACATTCATCAATTTATTGATAAATTCTTCAGTGAAATAGATATTTCCATTTGCAGTCAAATAATAATTCATTTTATTAAGTGTTGCATAGTTAATATCATATGTGCCAGAATAATCTTTAAATTTGATTAAATATTCAGCAGAATTAGTTTTGCCTAAAAGGGCATTGAGCCAATCTGTTAATGTTGCGATTGCTGTGCTGAAGTTAAATGAAGCAGATGATGATAATTGTGTTTTATAAACTTCATTAAATGCTCGAACGAAATATCTTCTAATAATTTCATATTTCTCGATTAATGTTGGAACACCATCAACATAATCACTAACTTTGAATATAAATTTATCACTTGATCTTTTGATTACTTTTGTATCAAAGTTTTCATCATTTGCCAAGTCAACAAATGCACCTTGCTTAACAAGTTCATAGAACATATATTCAGCCATATATTTAGAGAAACTGAATGCTTTAGATTTGCTGACACCTGGAACATTATCAAATGCAATCTTAAGTTTAATTGGAGTTCCTCCATCATATTGGAAGTGAATGTAATTATATTCTGATAAATAAATATCATCAGCATATGTATCTACATTTGTTTTAAAGTTAATAAATGTATCAAAGAAATTATCATAATAATCAATGTTGTGACCTGATAAGATATCAGATGTGATATTTTTGCCTCTATCAGGGTGAACTAAATATTCAGGATTTTCATTTCCTGCTGATGTTGTTACACCATCAGTTTGTGACATATCACGATTATATGAAACTTTTAATAAATAATATACATATTCAAGTTTAGGGTCGTTTGCATCTTTAACTGCACTCATATTTGGTTGAATGATGAAATTCAAAGCATAGTCTGAATCTAAACCAAGAGAGTGAATTGAAAGTTCAAATTCAACCTGAACTCTAATTAAATAATAAACGGTTGTTTGTGAATCAAAATAGAAGTTTTTGAGTGAAAGAACTTGGTCTGGAGTTCTATAAACTGCAAATGCATTTTTATCGAATGAACCATTACCATAACCATCTTCTGAACCACCAAGGGCAGACAATGATTTAAAGTTATTGATTGATTCTTTAGTGTAGAACGCCTCTAAGAAAGTTCTTTGCTCAGAAGGGTCTTTTGCTTCATCGTCTGTTACAACATCAAACAATGTTGCTGAACCAAGTTCGTTAACATTAAATCTATAGTCACCGCGATATTTTTCAACAGCGTAGTCATTTTGATAGAATTTAATATCTTCAGAATCAGCAACTGAACCACCTAAATAGTTCTTATTAACACTGCCTGTCATTGCCAAATCTTCATCTAAGAGGGTGAGATTTGTTCCGTTTGAGTTTGTTCTAATTTCACTTGTCTTATTTTCATTGAAATAATAAAGTGCTTCAACTGAAATACCTGAATCTTCTTCAAGTTCATTGAAGATATATGATTGATAACTTTCAACAAATTTAGCAACAAGTCTCATATTTGAGTGTAATTTTGAAATTCTAATTGAATTTTCAATAATTTCAATGTTTGCATTATCTTTTGTTAAATAATAGTTAATATCATAAATAGATGATTTGTCATTGTACTTAAATACTGCATAAACAGTGTTTCCATTAAGTGTATATTTTGTTGTCTTTTGAACATATGTTCCATCAGCGTTCTTTGTCCAATCAACTTTGGTTTTTCCATCTTCACCAATAGCATAACTAGCCATAACTGCGTCATAGATGTTCATATATCCAATATAGTTATTTGCCCATAAAATATCAAGA
>JAFQBZ010000020.1 GCA_017399515.1 Clostridia bacterium
AATCTTGGAATCACAGCAGATGATTTTAAAAAATTAAGACATGATTTATCAAATTATTTATCTGTTAATGAACTTGATTATAAAAAAGGTGCGGCAGATTTTTTAAATATTTTAAAAGAACTTGGCAAAAAAATTGGTGTTGCAACAACCACAACAACAAGGCAATATAACATTTATGAAGAACAAAATCAAAAAATGATAAAACAAGCACCACTCAAAAAGTTGGTGAATGCTGCAGTGCTTTGTGAAGATGTCACAAGAAAGAAACCAGACCCTGAAGCATATTTGCTTGCAATGCAAAAACTTGGGGCAAGTCCAGAAGAATGTATTGTTTTTGAAGATAGTTTGAATGGTGTTATGTCAGCAAAAAATGCTGGAATTGAAGTTTGTGCTGTTTATGATGAATCGGCAGCAAATGAGCAAGATGTAATTGAAAAAATTGCTGATTATAAAGTTGAATCATTTGAAGAAATTATTAAAATTTTAGGGTTTGACAAACCACAAGGTCAGCCACAATAAAATTGCCACCACAAGGTGGTTTTTTATTTGCAATTAGATATTGAAAATTTAGATTTTAAATGTTATTATGAATATAACAAAATTTAGGAGAATGGAAATCCAGATATTTTAAATATTTTTGATGATAAATTTTTTGAAGAAATGAAAAACTGTTCAGTTTTAGAAAAACTTGCAGTTGTTTATAGCAAACTTTTTTCGTGTGCAAAAATTGGGCAATTTGATGTTAATGAAACTTTTTTGGAAATTTGTGAAAAGTTGGGCATTGTTTCATTTTCTCAACAAATTAAAATTTTTAATGACAAAAACGAGAGTGTTGAAAGTGATGGTGTGTTGATTTTTGTTGATGATGACAAATATGATTATCATTCACTTTGTTTTTCTTTGGTGCTATTAGATGATTTGATAAGTGAAGGAAAACTTTCATTTAATTCATTTTTGATACCGCTAAAATTTGTTGATTCAGTTAAATTAAAATTTAATGATATGTTTTTTAGAATGAGTCCAACTGAAAATGAGGGTTTATTTTTTAGCAATAATGAAAGAAATTTAAACATTCAGTCGTTTTCAAGGATAACCGGTTTTGAACCTGAAACAATCATAAAAATGAAAAATGAAAACCTTTTAAGTGATGAAACTTTAAAAAGTGTTTTAAAAATTGCAGGTTTAAAGCAAGATGAAATAATTAAGAGCAAAACAGAAACAAAGTGTTTATTTTTTGCTGGTCAAAAGAGTTTTTGTGAAGATAGATTTTTATTGGCTAGCAAAGCAAAATGTTTGATAAATTTGCCGATTGTTAAAGATTCACAAAACAGCACTTTTGATTGCGCTTCATTTGTGTCATACTTATTTATGGCAGAACTTGGAATTGATATTCAAGAAGGTGGGTTTGGAAACAGCACAACCGGAAAGATTATGTCTAGCAAGATTGGAAAATGTTTTTTGATTGATGAGAAAACTTCTTTAAACAATAAAATTAATTTTGTGCTAAAAAATGCAGAGATTGGAGATGTTATGTTATTCCACAGGCAGTCGGCAAAATGTGGTTTTGTGGAAGAAGATAATTGGTATCCTGGACATGTTGGAATTTATATTGGTGATGGAAAATACATTGATGCAAGGCACAGGCGTGGAGATGTTCGAATTGTTGAGATAAATAATGATGATTATATGAATTGTTTTATTGGATTCAAAAGGTTTATTTTTGAGAAAAATTATGGCAGTCAAGAAATTGAAACTTATAAGCAAAACCAATAAATAATTGACTTATTGTTGTATTTGTTTAAACTTGATATTATAGGAAAAACGATTATGAATAGAATTTATTGTGCAATTGGAAAAATTGTTGAAGTTACTCAAAACATTGAACTTGAGATTGGTGAAATTTGTGAGCAAAGTGAAATTATTAAAGAGTTTGGCAGACACGCAAAAATTTCACTTCAAGACTATAATCAAGTGTTAGAAGATTCAAAGTATCTTCGTGACAAAATGGAAACTATGACTTTTGGACAAATGATTAGCGTGGTTTATGAGTCTAAAAGTTTGAAGTATGATGAAATTAATGAACTTAAAGCGCTTCTTGAAAAGCGTAACTATTTTACTCATGAATATTTCAAATTTACACATTTTGGACTTAATCCAGATGAATCATTTATTGTTGAAGAGTTCACAGCACTTAAAGAATATTTGGCAAAACTTAAACAAATGCTAAACAGGTTGGTGCTTATAAAAAATTCGCAAACAGAAAGATTGAATTATTTAACAGCAAAGGCTGGTTTTTAGGGGCTTTTTAAAGGGGGGAATAATGAGAGAAAAAATTGTCAAACTTAAAAATGGTGGCATTTTTATTTATTCAAAAACAAAACTTAATAATTGCTTTGCATTAGAAGCAGGTTTTAGAGTTGGTGCCATTCAAGATAAAAAGCCGGGAACCGCACACTTTTTAGAGCATACATTGTTTAAAAAGACAAAAACAAGATCAAATGCTGATGTTGAACTTGACAGAAATCGTATTGCTTATGTTAATGCTTCAACAAGTATGGATTACTTACTCTTAAAACTTTATAGAACCAATAAACTTGCAAATAAGTCTTTTGAGTTTGCACACGACATTTTAATGAATTCTGTTATTGATGATGAGTATGTTGAAACAGAAAAAGGTGTCATTAAAGAAGAACTGAATATGTGTTTAGATAGTGAATCGAGAGATGTATTTTTAAAGAACATGGTTCAATCAATTTCTGGTGCGAAGTTTGCTTCTGATATTGTTGGAAAAACGGAAAAGAATATTTCGGCAATCACATTTAAAGATTTAGAAGATTTTAAAAAGAAACATTTTATTGGTAACAATTTTATTGCTTCAATGGTTACATCAATGCCATATCATAAGGCAAAGAAACTTATAAAGAAACATTTTGTTGACAACATTCCACATAATAAAGATTATAAGAAAAACAAGACTTATTATGATTCAATTGCCGTTGATAAAGAATCATCGGTAAAAATTGTAAAAAACACACAAGATAAAATTTCAGTTTTATTGTCATTTAAAATTGATGCTAATGAAATTGATATTTACACAAAGAACTATAACTATTCATTCTTAACAAAGTTTTTGTCAGGCTCGCAAGGTGAGTTGTTTTTAAAACTTAGAAACAAAGGTTTGATTTATAGGCTTGATTCAGATATTTCAAGTTTTAAAAAAGAATCATTGTTTAATATTGTTTTTGAATCTTCAAAAGAGAAGATTAAAGATATTATTGATATTATTGCTGATGAGATAAAGAAGGTTGTTAATGAATTGTTAGATGAGTCGGTGACTGTTGCTTATAGAAAAAATTTAGAATATTTCAATGACGAAAGAATGCCGGTTAGACCAAGTTCTAAGTGTCATTTAAACTTGATGGATTATTTAAGTTTTGGAAAGTTATTTAAAATAAAAAACAGGCAAAAGAAAGCGCTTAGAAAAGGTGTGACACCTAAAGCAGTTCAAAAGGTTGCAAACATCATATTCAATAAAAGCACAAAAATGTATGTTACTGTGCTTGGAAATGTGACAAATAAATATATTCCTAACCTTGAATATTTTAAAGAAAAGTTCTTAATTTCGGAGAAAGAATTATGAAGAAAAGATTAGAAAATTTGGTTGAAAAATTTAAAAAGAAAGAACTTGAACTTCTGGAAATTTTAAATGAGAAAAATGTTATTTTTGATGAATCGCAAGAAAAGGCAGTGGTTAAAAAAAGTTTGAAAGATTATATCAAAAAAGTAAACAAAGCAAAGAAAATTTTTGATGAATATGAAACACTTGCAAAAGAAATTGAAGATATAACCGGTGATGAAGGTGAGTCTGCAGAACTTTCAAAAACTGTCGTTGAGTTTAGAGAAGAGATTCCTCTTGAAGAACAAGCAGAAATTGAAGTTGAAAAAGAAAAGCAATCTTCAAAGAAAACAAAAAAAGTTTCAAAAAAAGCAAAGGAAGAAAAAGAGCCTGTTAAGTAAAATAACAGGCTTTTTGTTTGGAGATTTATTTCTATGGTGCTATACTTAATTGTGTAATAACTTTTTAGGTGAGTAAATGGAATATACAATTGAAGAATTAGATCAAAAATTAAACCGTCTTATTGAGATTTTATGTGAAGATGAAGGGGAAGATATTTCTAAATTTAAACTTGAAGAACTTGAGATTGGTGAAAAAAGAGTAATTTTTAGAGGTCTTTCTAACAAAAGACAACCAATGCCGCTTTCATCTGAATTTATGCGTCTTCAAGATGAAATTTTGTCTTATGAAAGAACACATAAACCTATTGTTGATGTTGAAGATCTTGAGTATATTAACAATATGGCAATATTTTTGGGTGATATCACAACACTTAAGGCTGACGCGATTGTGAACGCTGGAAACCCTGAACTTCTTGGAAGTTTTGTGCCATGTGAACCTTCAATTGACAATGTTATAATGTCGGCTGGTGGGCTTCAAATTAGACAAGAACTTAACTATATTATGAATAAGCAAGGGCACCCTGAACCAAATGGAAGAGCAAAACTTACAAAGGGGTATAATCTTCCTGCAGATTTTATTATTCATACTGTCGGTCCAATGATTGTTGATAGGGTTTCTTACCATGATAAAATTGACCTTACAAATTGTTATAAATCTTGTTTGAATCTTGCACTTGAGCATAAATTTAAGAATATTGTTTTCTGCTGCATTTCAACGGGAACTTATAAATTTCCTCGTGATTTGGCGTCAAAAATTGCCATTACAACTGTTAGAGATTGGCTCAAACAACATAACTTTCCAATTAAAGTTGTTTTCTGCGTTCATAATGATTTTGACAGAAGACTTTATGAAGAAAACTTTGACAATATTGATTTAGTGTTTAAAAATTAATTAGAATTTTATTTAAAAATGTTACAAAAATCGTTTTAAACTATATTCTGTATTGTGATATAATTATTTTTGTAAGGAGAGAAGGCTTATGAGTAGTGTATTTTTTACTGATACTGATTGCGAAATGTTACATACTGATGCTGAAGCCCTCGGTATGCATGTTATTGGAATGCCATATACAATAAATGGTGTTGAATATGTTTATGATTATGGAAAAAATACAGACATTGACGAATATTATAAACAAATGAGAGAAGGTGCAATTGCAACAACTGCCGCACTTAACACACAAGATTATCTTAATTATTTTGAACCTGTTTTTGCGGAAGGAAAAGATATTTTATATGTTCATTTCTCTTCAAAACTTTCAGGTACATTTGAGCAAATGGATATTGCTATCAATATTTTAAAAGAAAAATATCCTGAAAGAAAAATCACAACTTTTGACACAGAAAGCATTTGCGGTGCTGCAGGGCTTCAGGCTATTGAGGCTTGCAAACTTCACAATGCTGGTGCAAGTGATGAAGAAGTAATTGAATTTTTAAAAGTGTTTAGAGATAAAGTTAGAGTTTATTTCTATGTTGATAGTTTGCAATATTTAAAAAGAGGTGGCAGAATTTCAGCAGTTAGTGCAGTGTTTGGAACAATGCTTAACATTAAGCCAATTCTTTCAGTTAGTGATGGAAAACTTGATAAACTTACAACAGTTAAAGGTGTTAAAAAAGCCGTTGACTTTATGGTTGATAAATTTGTGAATGAATATAACGATGATGACAAATATGAAGTTTGGGTTTTAGATGCTGACAATAAAAAAGTTGGTGATGAACTTGCTGAAAAAATTAGAAAAACCGGCAAGAAAATCAATCTTAGAAGATTTTTTGTTGGTCCTGTTATTGGTGCTCATGCTGGACCTGGAACAAGTGGAGTTATATTTGTTTCTAAATAAAAATGAAGATAAAAAAAGAAGCAAAATTGCTTCTTTTTTCTTTGCAGAAAACAGTGTTTTTGTTTGACTTAAATGTGGGCTTTAATGTATCATAAAATTGTATTTTGACCATCTTTGACTAATGGTTATTTTGGAGGTAAAATGGCTAATATTTCTGAATCAATTGAACAGTTTATTATTGCGACAATGGGTGATAATGATTATGTTGAAATTTCAAGGAATTCACTTGCTGAATATTTTTCTTGTGCTCCAAGTCAAATTAACTATGTGCTTGACACAAGATTCACTGTTGACAGGGGTTATGTTAAAGAAAGCAGGCGTGGTGGAGGTGGCTTCATCAAGATTTCAAAGATAAAAAACACAGACACAAATGCCTACTTAAATGGGCTTATTTTGGAAAGTGTTGGTGATGAACTTTCAGCAAAGCGTATGCTTCAAATTTTAGATAAACTTGTTAGTGATAACATTGTTACCGATAAAGAGAGTGTGATTATTGTCACAGCGCTTTCAGATGATTCACTTTCAATGCCGTTTACCATTAAAGATAAAATTAGAGCAAAGGCATTTAAAAATATTTTGTTAAAACTTATGGTTAAAGAATAAGGAGCATATATGTTTGATTTCAATGCTAACACAAAATTTGTTTTTGATGACAATGATAACTTTAATTATGTTCAAGAAAGAACTTGCCCAAGATGTAAAACAACACTTAGTGAGTTTTACAGAACAAATTCAGTTGGATGTGCAAATTGTTATAAGTTTTTTGAAGAAGAAATTAGAACTGTGCTTTTAAAACAGCAGGGTGCAATGAATCATGTTGGAAAGGTTTCAACAAAGCACATTTCAAAGGTGAAAATTAAAGAACAAATTGAACAACTTGAACAAGAAAAAAATGAAGCCGCGAAAGATGAAGATTTTATGCGTGCTGAAATTCTTAAAAATAAGATTGAAAAACTTAGAGGAGAACTTAATGGTTAAAGATTACAGTTCAATTATTGTTTCTTCAAAAGTTAAACTTTCAAGAAATATAAATGGATTTAATTTTCCGTCAAAACTTGAAGGTGATGAAGGTTTGAAAGTTTTAAATAAACTTGCAGATAATATTTTGAAGATTGATGATGGATTTAAAATTTATAAAATGCGAACCCTTCCTGAACTTGATGTTAACATTATGTTTGAAAAGGGACTTATTTCAAATGAACTTATTTCAAGTGCGCTTATTGATATGTTTGAGCACGGTGCTGTGATTTTATCTGAAGATGAAGAAATTTCGATTATGCTCAATGAAGAAGATCACATTGTTGAAACTTGCACAATGTCTGGTTTGAATTTAATCAAAGCCTATGATAAATTGAATGTTATTGACAACCAAATCATTTCAAAACTTGATATTGCTTATGATGATAATTTTGGATTTTTAACCTCTAACGCTGATTCGGTTGGAACAGGTATTCGTGCGTGTGTTACTTTATTTTTGCCAGCACTTACTATTAGTGGAAAAATTAAAGAAATCATTTCTTCGCTTTCTCATCAGGGAATTAAACTTGGTTTTGCAGATGATGAAATTGATTGTGCTGCATATACTTACACGGCAAGCAACAATCAAACTATTGGAAGACGAGAAAGTGAATATGTTTTTGGCATAACAGAAATTGCAATAAAACTTGCAGAAATGGAAATTGCTGCAAGGGCGGAACTTCTTACTGCTCGAAACTATGATAACATTAAAGACAAGGTTCAAAGAGCATGGGGGGTTCTTACAAATTGTTATAAGATTAGTGTTGCTGAAGCAAAACAATTTTTAGGTGAAATTAAAATTGGTGTTGCGTTAGATTTTATTCGTTTTAAAGAAGTGAATTTTATCAATAATTTAATGGTTGATATTATGCCTTATTCACTCACAAAAATTTCTGGCTCAAAAGTTACTGACTCTGACCTTGATAAATATCGTGCAACATTTTTGACTAATGTTTTAAAATCAAAAAGAATCAAATAGGAGAATGATATGGCTGTTTCAAACCCATTACAAGAGGCTATAAAAAAATCAGCAGTGTTTGCAAAACAAACAGGTGAATCACAAATTGAAACTGAACATTTGCTTTATGGAATGCTTTCAGTTGATTCAAAGGCTGCGCGAATTTTTGCAAGTTTTGGAATTCAAGCAACTTCGTATAAAAAAGTTATATTATCATATCTAAAACCAAAAATGATAATGGCTCCAAAGACAGTTGGTTATTCAAAAGCAGTTACATCAATTTTCGCAAAAACTACCAATTTTTGTAAGAAAAATGGTAGAGAATTGCTTGAAATTGAAGATGTTTTATATATTTTGCTTTCAAATGAAAATTTTAGCGCTACAAAAAATTTGAAAAATTTATTCAAAATTGACATCACAATATTAAAAAACAAACTTGAAAAAGTTATGGGTTATAACGCTGAAATGCTTGCTCAAAAACCTAGAAAAGTTCAAGAAAAAATTAGTGTTAGTTATAACTTTGAATTGCCGGAAGAACTTGAAAGTCTTGGCATTGATTTAACAAAGAAAGTGGCTGCAGGTGATATGCACAAAATCATTGGAAGAGATGATGAAACATCTAATATGATTGAAATTTTGTGCAGAAAAACTAAAAATAACCCTGTGCTTATTGGAGAGGCTGGCGTTGGAAAATCATCAGTTGTTGAAGGGCTTGCACAAAGACTTATTTTAAATGAAGTTCCTGAAGTGCTTCAAGGTAAAATGATTTTTTCATTAGACCTTGCATCATTAATGGCTGGAACAAAGTTTAGAGGAAGCATGGAGCAAAAACTCAAAAATGCAATTTCGTCTATTCAACAAAATGATAAAATTTTGGTTTTTATTGATGAAATTCATATGCTTGCTGAGGCTGGAAAAGAAGGTGAAATTTCACCGGCTGACATTTTAAAACCATATCT
>JAFQBZ010000021.1 GCA_017399515.1 Clostridia bacterium
AACATAAACAACAGTTTCAGGACCCATCAACGCAATGTCGGCAGAACCTGAGAGAAGTGCTGTCATGCTGGCGTCGCTTCCACCACCATTAGTAAGTTCAATGGTTATGCCTTCGTCTTCCATAAACCCAAGATTGATTGCAAGATATAATGGGGCATAAAACACGCTGTGAGTTACTTCATTGATGCGAATTTTTCCATTTGCAACATCATCATCTTTCTTTTTGCAGCCAATAAATGAAAAACAAGAAACAAAGCATAATGCAGCAGCACAAACAAAAGTTAATACTTTTTTCATTATTCCTCCTTAAAATTTTTATAAGGAAAACCATTTTGGTTCCTTATAACTCATTTTATGCCCAAAATAAACAGGTTGTGAGTTAATAATATGATAAAAACATTTTTATTTTTGCTTGAGTTTTGGTATAATTAGAGTGTTTAATGGAGTTTATATGTTTGACAAGAATTCGAAATTTCCAAGATTTATCATTTTAATGTTGCTTCCAATAACAGCACTTATGTTTGTTGGAATGTTTTTTGATGTTAAATTTGTTGCAAGTGCTTATTTTATTGCGCTTTTGGTGTCGGTCGTGTTTTTAATGCTCGACAGGAAGTATGGCGAGAATGTTGCAAATTATAAACTTGCATTTTTCTTGTTTGATATCATAAACATAATTGCAACTGTTGCAGTTATTTATTATGAATTTGCAAAATATTCAAAACTGTTAAGTGGGCTTTTAATTGCTCTTATGGCAGTTTTGTTGTTCCTTATTCTTATTGATGTGATGTTGTTAAAAAATAAAGACATATCAAAAAAATATAGCGTTTGGGTTTTGCTTTTGAATCTTTGCGTTATGATTTGCATTTTAACTTATTTCTGCAATGTTTCTGATTTGTTTTTTGTTATTGATGCCTTGATTTTTGAAGTTGCAATAATTGTGATTAAGTCACTTATTATCTTCAAAAAACATCAAAAGGTTAAAGAAAAAGAAAATGAATTTGATTTAGTGTCTATAATTAGGGCTGAAGAAGAAGGAGATTTTGAATAATGACTTTAAAACTTATAATGTTGTTTGCCATAACTGTGTGTGCTGCAATTGCACTTTGTGCAGGATTTTTTGTTGATAGAAAAGAAAGAAAACAAGCAAAAAAACAAAATAAAAAAGAGAATAAAAAAATAGACTATAAAAACTTGCATCAAAATCGAACAGTTATTAAGATTCGTATGATTTGCTTTGTGATTATGCTTGTGTGTTTGTTTATTTGTATGTTTTTTTAGAAAGTTAGAATATCATATAAAAAGGAGATGTTATCATGAAAATTTTATTTACAGGTGGACTTGGATATATCGGTTCGCATACAGCAGTTGAGGTTTTAAATCAAGGTTTTGATGTGATTGTTGCAGATAACCTTAGCAATTCTAAAATTGGTGTTTTAGATAAAATTAAAAAAATTACAGGAAAAGATGTTAAATTTTATCAAATTGATGTTTGCGATAAAGATGCTCTTGAAACAGTGTTTAAAGAAAATGCTGATATTTTTGCCGTCATCCACTTTGCAGGTTATAAGGCTGTGGGTGAGTCAGTGCGTGAGCCACTTATGTATTATGAAAATAATATGATTTCAACTTTTAATGTGCTTCGTATGATGGAAAAATATAATTGTAAGAACATTATATTCAGTTCTTCTGCAACGGTTTATCAACAATCTGAAATTATGCCACTTGAAGAAGACTTTCCACTTTCTGCAACAAACCCTTATGGCAGAACAAAACTTTTTAATGAATATGTTTTGAAAGATTATCAAAATGTGCATAAAGACACAAATGTGATTATTCTTCGTTATTTTAACCCAATTGGTGCACATGATAGTGGGCTTCTTGGTGAAGACCCTAATGGAATTCCAAACAATTTAATGCCTTATATTTGTAAGGTTGCAGTTGGTGAACTTGACCACCTTAACATTTTTGGAAACGATTATAAAACAAAAGATGGCACAGGTGTTCGTGATTACATTCATGTCGTCGACCTTGCTGATGGTCATGTGAAAGCGCTTCAAAAAGTGGTGCGTGAACCTGAAACAGGGCTTAAGATTTATAATCTTGGCACAGGAACAGGTTATAGTGTTTTAGATATCGTTAACACATTTAACGCAGTTAATGGTGATTTGGTTAAATATGAAATTGCTGCAAGAAGACCAGGCGATATTGATGAGTGTTATGCTTCATCAAAAAGAGCCGAAGAAGAAATTGGCTTCAAAGCAACAAAGACACTTGCTGATATGTGCAAGTCAAGTTATGAATATCAAAAAAACAATAAGAAAAAATAATTTAGATATTGAAACTTCTTGCAAAAAGGGGTATTATATCTGTTATAAACGGACGGGAGAAATAGACTTATGAGTATTATGAAAGAGGAAGGTGCTTACACTCCTCAAAATTTCGAAGATGATATATATAAAAATTGGGAAGAGAAAGGTTATTTTAGAGCAAGAGTAAATAAGAATAAAAAACCATTTACAATTGTTATGCCTCCACCAAATGTTACCAGCAAAGCGCATGTTGGACACGCACTTGATATGACTCTTCAAGATATATTGATTAGATATAAGAGAATGAAGGGTTTTGAAGCACTTTGGCTTCCAGGAACTGACCACGCTGCACTTGCAACAGAACACAAGATTGTTGAAAAACTTCGCAACGAAGGCAAAACTAAAGAAATGATTGGCAGAGAAGAGTTTGATAAAGAAGCATGGGCTTGGTATGACAAATATGGCAATGCAATTATTGACCAATTCAAAAAGATGGGCTTTTCTGCTGATTGGGATAGATATCGTTTCACAATGGATGAAACTAGCACAAACGCAGTGCTCGAAGCATTCATTAATCTTTACAACAAAGGTTATATTTATAAAGGTTCAAGAGAAACCAACTGGTGCATTCACTGTAAGTCAGTAGTTTCAGATGATGAAGTTGTTTATAGTGATGAAGCAGGTTCAATGTGGCATATTAGATATAAATTCACTGATGGCACTGGAGAGATTATTCTTGCAACAACAAGACCAGAAACACTTTTTGGTGATACTGCTGTTGCGGTTAACCCTGATGATGATAGATATAAGGCTATTGTTGGCAAGAAGGTAATTGTTCCATTTGTTAACAGAGAGATTCCAATTATTGCCGATTCTTATGTTGAAAAAGAGTTTGGAACAGGTATGGTTAAAATCACTCCTGCACACGACCCTAATGACTATGAAGTTGGAAAGCGTCATAACCTTGAAATCATTGAATGTATTTCAAAAGAGGGTATTATGACTGACATAACAGGCGATAAATTCAAGGGTTTAGGCTTGTTAGAGGCGAGAGAAAAAGTTGTTGATGAACTTAAAAAACTTGGTCTTTTAGAAAAAATTGAGCCTTACACTCACTCTGTTGGTCACTGTGAAAGATGCCACACAGCAATCGAACCAATGATTACTGAGCAATGGTTTGTTAAAATGACAGAACTTGTTAAGCCTGCAATTAAATGCGTTGAAGATGGTTCACTTAAGATTCATCCAAAGAGATTTGAAAAGAACTATTTCCATTGGCTTCGCAATATTCGTGACTGGTGCATTTCAAGACAAATTTGGACAGGTCACAGAATTCCTATTTATTATTGCAAAGATTGCAGAAATGTTATGGCTTCAAAAACAAATGTTGCTAAATGTGACAAATGTGGAAGCACAAATGTTTATCAAGACCCAGATGTTTTAGACACATGGTTCTCATCAGCACTTTGGCCTGTGACAACTCTTGGCTGGCCAAATAAAAATGCTGACCTTGATTATTTCTATCCAACATCAGTGCTTGTTACCGGTTTTGATATTTTGACTCAATGGGTAACAAAAATGGTTTATATGGGCATTGAATGCAATAAAAATGTTCCATTTACCAACTGTTTGATTCACGGTCTTGTTCGTGATGAACAGGGCAGAAAGATGTCAAAAAGTCTTGGAAATGGTGTTGACCCACTTGAAGTTAAGAAAGATTATGGTGCTGACACATTGAGACTTGCACTTGTTAAAGATATGGCTATGGGTATTGATACCAGATTCAGCCAAAACAAGATTGATGACGCAAGAAGTTTCATTAATAAAGTTTGGAATGCTAGCAAGTTTATTTCTATGCACCAAGAAGGTATTGAACTTTTAAATGTTAAAGACATTGAACTTGATGATGTTCAAAAATGGATTCTCTTTAAACTTGATGAAATTTCAGAGAATATCTATAAAAACATTGATAATTTCGATGTTGGTGTTGCACTTTCAAATGCAGTTTCATTCACACTTGACACATTCTGTGACTGGGCAATCGAACTTTCTAAACCTGCAATTTTTGCTGGTGGTGAAACAAAACAAAAGATGGTTTCAGTTTTAGCATTTGTGTTTGAACAAGTTTTGAAATTATTGCACCCATTCATTCCTTATGTTACAGAATATATTTATGAAAGACTTTCATTCGTAAACAAGGCTGAAAGCATTATGATTAGCGCTTATGCAGAAACTTCAGCATTTGCTAAATTTAAAAAGGAAGCAGCAAAAACTGAAGAACTTGTTGAACTTATCACTTCGCTTCGTAAGTTTAAGATTGACAATGGCAAAAAGTCTTCTGACAAAGTTAACTTTGCTTGCAAAGAAACAACTTTTGCAAAAGAACATAAAGCAGTTATTGAAAAACTTGCAAACATTGTTCTTGAATTTAGTGAAGAACCAAAAGGAAAGACTTTGGTGCTTTCAGTTGGTGAATTTGTTTTGATTGAAGATGAAGTTGATGCTGGAACACAAAAGGCAATTTTGAACAAAGACATTGAAAAGGTTATGTTTGAAATTGAGAGAAGTAAGAAAATGCTCAACAACCCAAGTTTCGTTGCAAAAGCACCTGAATCTTTGGTTAACACAGAAAAGGCAAAACTTGCTAAAAATGAAGAATTACTTGCTTCACTTCAAGCAAAACTTGCTGAAATTTAATAATTAAAAAGACGCTTTGATTTAAGCGTCTTTTTTTGTGCAAATAAAAACTCACTAGAAACTAGTGAGTTTTGTTTAATTTTATTCCCATTCAATGGTTGAAGGTGGTTTTGATGTGATGTCATAAACAACACGGTTAATGTGTTTGCATTCATTAACGATTCTGTTTGAACATTTATCAAGAACTTCATAAGGAATCTTGTACCAATCTGCAGTCATTGCGTCAACGCTGCTAACGCCACGAAGGGCAACAGTGT
>JAFQBZ010000022.1 GCA_017399515.1 Clostridia bacterium
ACCTTGATATGAACTTTGTTGTACTTACCTATTTTGATATCACTGCATATACACTTGAAGATAGTGGACTTAAAGTTCCAAATGACTTTATTCTTTATGTAACTGACATGAGTGATAAGATCTTAGATGTTCTTATCTTCACAAATGGATTTGATTCAGGAAATATTGTTTTAAGATCACAATATTTAGATCCTTCTGGTTTAAATCATACCGTTACAGGCAAAGATTCTGCTCATAATAATATTGTCGTTAAATATGATGGTGGTGACTTACTTGTATATGGATACTTTGATTATGATGTATTCAATGGTTCTGACACAGTTGCTCAATCTAAGAAACTTATAACTTCTCTCATTTCAAGAAATGGTGTAACTTTATCTGCTGGCGAAGCAAGTAAAACATATACACTTTGGAAAGCAAATAATACAACAGAACATCTTGTTGGTGAAGAATACACTTATGTTGACACAACAAAAGATATCTCTGCAATTTGGAGAAAAACAACTGGTGCATCAACTGTTAAAACTAATGTTCAAAGAAGAATCGTATTCTATTATAAAGACAATCCATCAGTTAATAACAGTGCGCAACTTTCATCAAACAACCATGTAATTTATTTACAAGCAGTTAAAGAATCATTCAAAGTGTTAAACATTTATGAAGAATTCTATCACATTGATGATAGTGGTGATATGCAATTATCTTATGCTGCTGATTCAACTGATGATCCTGGTGTGAAAATTGACTTTGTTTATAATGTTCCATACTTCAGCAACTCTAAGAATGAAGGTGGTGCTTATGGAACAACTGTTGGCAACCAAGGAACATTTAGATATCATTTCAATGAACCTGTTCAATATAAATTCCAAGATAATGGTTCAGATATCACAAGAAATAAACTTACAGCGACTCTTTCAAGAGATTACGAGTTTATTAAATTTGATGATAAATATTACATTTTTGTTGGTTATAAATATAACGGAACAATGGTAACATCAAGTGATAGCGACGATAAATTTAAATTCAACTTTGACAACGGTGTTCCTGCTGGTGACTTTATTGCTGTTTATGTTGAAATTATGCCTATCACAATTTACACAAGTTCAGGTGGAACATTTGATTCAACAGTAACGACAACTAAAGTTGTAAGTTATCCATATTCTATATTAATGGATGTTGGCATTGCTACACTTATCACTGAAATTGATGATGATAAGACAACAACAAATATTTACACAGATGGCGATGTAAATATTAAATTGAACTATGTTGTTCGTGGATTAAAGGTTACATTATTCCCTACATCAAATGCAGGATATACAATAACTGCAGCACAATATAGAAAATATGGTGAGGCTGATTATATTGATATTCCTAAAGGCGATGTTCCTGGAATTCCTCCTTATTCACACACAATTCCTGTTTATAATGAACATTATGAATTTAATTATGAGTATACTGATGCATTTATCTTAACAATGAAACAATTTATGCTTTCATCAATAAGTGCTTCAGCAACTGCAAGTCTTTATGATTCAAAGACACTTTCAATGATATTCAACACCCCAATTTCTCCTGCTGCAATGCAAGCAGTTTATGAAACACTTAACGATGGAGATGATACAAATGACTATTCATATGAAAATATGACATTAGATCTCGGCTACAATCAAGATGTATATATGTATTACTTCGATATTGCTCCAATTTCATTTGTTGGTTTCTATAGTAATGGTAAACTTCTTATTTCATTAGCAGACTTTGAGGCACAAGCACTTGTTCTTGAAGG
>JAFQBZ010000023.1 GCA_017399515.1 Clostridia bacterium
CTTCGTCTTTATTTGCCTCTGAGCCACCATGGAATTTAAGACCACGAATTGTAGACACCAAAACCACAACACTTGGGTTAAGTTCACCAATTCTGCATTTAAGGTCCATAAACTTTTCAGCACCAAGATCACTTCCAAAACCTGCTTCAGTGATTGCATAATCAGCAGTTGAAAGTGCAAGTTTTGTTGCAATAATACTATTGCAACCATGTGCAATGTTTGCAAAAGGTCCAAGATGAACAAATGCTGGAGTGTGGTCAAGAGTTTGCACAAGATTTGGAGCAAGCACATTTCTAAGAAGCACAGCCATACTTCCCTCTGCTCTTAAATCTCTTGCATAAATTGGTTCACCTTTTTTATTGAGTGCAACCATAATGTTTCCAAGTCTGGTTTTTAAATCATCAAAATTTTGTGCAAGACAACAAATAGCCATAATTTCGCTTGCAGCAGTGATTGAGAAGAAATCTTTGCGAAGCAAGTTTTGTTTATTGCCATCTTTGTCTTTTCCTGTGATGGTGTAAGATATTTCACGAAGCGATCTGTCATTCACATCTAAACATCTGTAAAATAAGATTTTTTCAACATCAATATCAAGTTCGTTTCCATTGAAAATATGGTTATCAATCATAGCACAAAGCAAGTTGTTTGCTGAAGTGATTGCATCAAAATCACCTGTGAATGAAAGGTTGATATCTTCCATTGGAAGCACTTGACTGTAACCACCACCAGCAGCACCACCTTTGATTCCAAAAACAGGACCAAGCGATGGTTCACGAAGTGCTAAACACACTTTTTTATCAAGTTTTGCAAAAGCATCAGCAAGACCAATTGAAACAGTTGTTTTTCCAATTCCATATTTTGTTGGACTCATTGCTGTAACTAAAATGAGTTTTCCAAACTTGTTTGAATCTATATACTTTTTATAATTTGAAACCTTTGCAATTTTTTCACCATACATTGAAAGGTCACTTTCAGCAATGTTAAGTTTAACTGCAATTTCTTTTGCAGAAATAAGTTCTGCACTTTGAGCAATTTCGATATCTGTTAACATAATCTTTCCCCCTAAATATTTTCATTTGTTAAATAATTAATAATTTCTTTTTCAAGTTCTTTTTCGGCTTCGGCAATTGTGGTTTCAAATTTGCAACCTGAAGCATTTTTATGCCCACCACCAGCAAACTTTTCTGCAATTTTAGAACAATCATATTCAAACTTTGAACGAAGACTGCAATGAAGTCCATCTTCTTTTTCTTTGATAACAACTGCAACTTTATATCCACAGTTTAAATATGTGTTTGCGAGATTTCCAACATTTTCATCTGTTGAAGCACCATATTTTTCATAATCTTCTTTTGGTGCACTCATTATAACAAAACCATATTCATCATTAATTTTTGCATTCAAAAGCACACTTGATGAAAGTTTAACATATGCAACACTTTTCTTATCAAAAAACTCTGCATAAACTCTTCGAATTTCAGCACCTTTTTCTAAAAGTTTGCCAGCAACATCAAAAGTTACACTGTCAGTGTTATTGTTTCTAAAAATTCCGGTGTCACCACATATTGCAAGATATAATGGCGTTGCAATTTTTTTATCAATTTTCACCTTAAGTTTTTCAATAATTTTATAAATCAATATTGCACAAGCACTATAAATTTCAACCACATTATGTTTTGCTTGAAGTTCACCCTTTTGATGATGATCAATTCTAAGCGTGTTATCATGCGACATAAAATCATTTTCAAACTCACCAAACATATGTGAACTTGCAATATCAACAGCAATAAGCAAGTCATAATTTTCTTTATTAAACGATTTTTCGTTAAACTTTATTGTATCTTCTAAAAAAGAATAACTTTCAGGAATTTTATCAGCACAAAACAAATCAACATTTTTGCCAAGTTTTAGAAGTGCATTATAAAAACCAATCACAGAGCCAACAGTGTCAGGGTCTGGACTTGAGTGTGAAAATAATGCAATATTTTTTGCTCGTTTTATAATTTTTATATAGTTCATAAATCACCCGTTTACAAATTTCCAATTAAATCATATCACAATATCTTAAATTTTGCAAAATATTCTATAATTTAACAAATCTTTTGTGCAATATAAAAAGCCAATGACTAAGCATTGGCTTTTATTTATTATGATTTTTGTGCTTCAATATTTTGTTTTTGTGAAGCAGATTCGGCAAGTTGTTTATCGAGAGCAATGCATTGTTCAACCAAACCTCTAAGTTCTTCATCGACAATTCCAGATGTTGAACAAATTGTTTCATCTTCACCCTTGTATTCATCTTTTTTATATATTGTTTCAAAAATTACATCATTATTTGTTGTTTCAATAATCAAAAAATGAAATGAATCATTACTTCCATCAACAAGCATACCTAAAGACATAGTTCCTAAAAACCATTCATCTAAGTAATTTCGAAGACCTGTGATTGTTAATTTTTGTTCTTTAATTTCCATAAAACGCCCCTATAAATAATGAAATTAATATATCATATTTTCATAGTTCAGTCAATGACAAATTTTTATTAAAGACCAAAAAAGTTCTTGGCATTTTCAAAAAATATTTTGTTAACACTCTTTTCGGTGTATCCCATTTTTAATAAAGAATTAGAAAGCGTCTTTGAAAGTTTTGCATAATTTTCTAAATTCTTAGTTATATGGTCCGTTCCAAAATAATCAGTTCCAAGAGCAAGGTTATTTATTCCAAACTTGCAAGCAAAATAATCTATATGCGAAACAACATCGTTAACCGCTGAATGGTTTGTTCCATTCAAAAAATTTGAAACTAAGCAAATGCCAACCATTCCACCGGTTTTTATAATTTCTTTAATTTGATAATCTTTTAAATTTCTTTTGTGTTCATTTTTGCCAAAACACGCAGTATGTGAACAAATCAAAGGTTTTGTGACAACTTTCATAACATCAACAAAACTTTCTTCATTAAGATGTGCGGTGTCAATAACTATATTATTTTTCTCTAAGTCTTTAATTACTTTCTTTCCAAAAGAAGTTAATCTTCCATTTTCAAAAGTGCCACCTGCTATGCAGTTAGTTCGATTCCACACAAGTCCAGCATAAAATGGTTTTTCCTTTAAAAATAATTGGAAATTTTCCTTGCTTAAAAAATGCAAATCTTCAACAGCAAGAAGTGTTTTTTCGGTTTTATTCACAAACTCCCTTGCTCTTTTTATTGCTGACAAACTTTCTATTTCATTTAACTCACTTGTCCAAATCACCGACATGGCTTTTTCAATATATTCTTCATTTTTTAAAAAATAATTATATTTCTTGGTTTCTGTGTTTAACTTAAAAAAATAATCATTATGCAAATCAAAAATCTTAAACATAGTTTATTATATTTTTATATTAATATTTTTGACACAAAAAGAACTAGCATTTCTGCTAGTTCTTTTACTATGAAGCAACATCAGTTGCTCTTGTTTCACGAATGATATTAACCTTGATTTGACCAGGATATTCAAGTTCTGCCTCAATCTTTCTTGCAATTTCTTTTGCTAAGATAACCATTGATGCATCATCAACTTCTTCTGGTTTAACAGCAATTCTAATTTCACGACCTGCTTGAATTGCAAATGATGATTCAACACCTTTGAAACTCTTTGCAATTTCTTCAAGTTTTTCAAGACGCTTAACATAAGCATCAAGAGATTCTCTTCTCGCGCCTGGTCTAGCACTTGAAATTGCGTCTGCAACTTGAACTAAAATTGCTTCGATTGATTTAAACTCAACGCCACCATGGTGTGCTTCAATGCAATGAATAACTTCTGGGCTTTCTTTATATTTTTTAGCCACATCAACACCGATTGAAACATGGGTGCCTTCCATTTCAAAATCTAAGGCTTTTCCAATGTCATGAAGAAGACCTGCACGCTTTGCAATTTGAACATTTGCACCAAGTTCTCCAGCAAGAAGACCTGCAATATAACAAGTTTCTAAACTGTGTTTTAAAACATTTTGACCATAACTTGTTCTATATTTAAGTCTACCTAAAATTTTAATCATTTCAGGGTGTAAGTTAAACACACCTGCTTCAAAACTAGCGTTTTCACCAGCGTCTTTGATTGTTTGCTCAATATCTTTTTGAACTTTTGCAACAATGTCTTCAATTCTGCCTGGGTGAATTCTTCCGTCATTGATAAGTTTTTCAAGAGTGAGTCTTGCAACTTCTCTTCTAATTGGGTCAAATGATGAAAGTGTCACAGCATCAGGTGTGTCGTCAACAATAAGGTCAACACCTGTTGCATTTTCAATTGCTCTAATGTTTCTGCCTTCACGACCAATAATTCTTCCCTTCATTTCATCAGTTGGAAGTGTTACAGTTGTAACAGTAACATCTGCTGTTTGGTCTGTTGCACATTTTTGAATTGCAAGAGTAATGATATCTCTTGCCTTCTTTTCGCCTTCTTCTCTTGCTTCGTTTTCAATATCACGAACAATGTTTCCAGCGTCTTTTCTTGCGTCATCAATAATTGAATTAACAACTTGCTTTTTTGCTTCTTCTCTTGAAAGACCAGCAACTCTTTCAAGTTCTTTAGCAATGTTTTCTTTTTCTTTAACAATTTCTTGTTTAGATTCTTCAAGTTCTTGTTTTTTGCTTTCAAGTTCTGCTTTTGCATCGTCAATGGCTTGAACTTTTTGGTCTAAAACATCACTCTTTCTATCAAGTGCTGCTTCTTTCTCTAAAATTCTAGATTCCATTTTTTGAACTTCTGCTCTGCGTTCTTTGCACTCGTTTTCAGAATCTACTTTCATTTTCAAAGCCTCTTCTTTGGCTTCTAAAATTGCTTCCTTTTTAATAGAAGATGCCTTTTCTTCAGCATCTTTAATGGTTTTTTCAGCAACATTTTTAGCGTTGCCTAACTTCTTTTCAAGCATCTTAGTTGAAATAAAATAAGATGCAACTCCACCTATCGCCAAGGAAACAATGCTAGATATAACTATACCTACTACCATATATTGTTCCCCTTAAAATTTAATAATGTGCAAAAATTGAAATAAAATAAACCAATTTTTCACATATAAATTTTAGCATATAATTTTTTTAATTGTCAAGTCATATCAAATATTAGGTGAATTAAAACAACAAAAATTTAAACACGAAAAAAGCACAGCAAAATTGCCATGCTTTTTATTTATGATTTTATTATTCAGCGTCAGCAGAATCATCTTTTTTTGGTGAAAGCAAATCACGAAGTTTTTGTGAAACTTCTTCAGCAAAAGCAGGATTTTCAAGCAAATATTTTCTAACATTTTCTCTGCCTTGACCAATCTTTTCACCATTATAACTGAACCATGCACCACTCTTTTGAATGATATCATGTTCAACAGCCATATCTAAAATGCAAGATTCATTTGAAATGCCCATTCCAAAAATAATATCAAATTCGGCAACTTTAAATGGAGGTGCAACTTTGTTTTTAACAACTTTAACTTTTGTTCTTGCACCAACTGCTTGGTCACCATCTTTAATAACTTCACCTTTTCTAACATCAAGACGAATGCTTGAATAGAACTTAAGTGCTTTTCCGCCAGGTGTGGTTTCTGGGTTTCCAAACATAATGCCAACCTTTTCACGAAGTTGGTTGATAAACACAATACAAGTTTTTGTTTTGTTTGTGATTGCCGCAAGTTTACGAAGTGCTTGGCTCATAAGTCTTGCTTGAAGACCAACATGGCTATCACCCATTTCACCATCAATTTCTGCTTTTGGAGTGAGTGCTGCAACAGAGTCAATAACAATGATGTCAATTGAACC